>JAUVNV010000208.1 GCA_030599515.1 Acidimicrobiia bacterium | reverse complement strand
GCCTTCGTGTGGATCTGGCACACCCGTGACTCGGTGACGTTGAGCACCGATCCGATCTCGGCCAGCGTGAGGCCCTCGAAGTAGTAGAGCGTCACGACGAGCCGGTCTCGTTCGGGGAGCCGATTGATCGAATCGGCCAGGAGGTACCGGGTTTCTTCCTTCTCGAACGATCCGCTCGGGTCGAGAGCGCCTGAATCGGGGACCACGTCGCGCACGGACGACGAGTCACGCTCGTCGGGGTTGAGAAGCTCGTCGAGGGCCACGAAACCCAGGGTCGAGAGCTCCCCGAGTTGATCACGAAGGGTGTCGACGGGGAGATCCATGTGATCGGCCAATTCCTCCTCGGTGGCGGTGCGCTGGAGACTGTGCTCGAGTTCCGCCATCGACCGCTGGATCTCGCGTGATCTCGCTCGAACGGATCGGGGAACCCAATCGAGTGCGCGAAGCTCGTCGAGAATCGCTCCCTTGATGCGATTCACGGCGTACGTCTCGAACTTGTATCCACGCTCGGGCTCGAACTTGTCGATGGCGTCGATGAGTCCGAACGTTCCGTAGGACACCAGATCGGCCGGGTCGACGTTGCGGGGCAGGCCGGAGCCGAGCCGGCCGGCAACGAACTTCACGAGCGGCGAGAAGTGGAGAATCAGACCTTCCCTGGCACGCTGATCGCCACTGGTCTTGAACGTCTCCCAGAGCGCTGCGAGTTCATCGTCTCGGCGTTCATGCACGTGGGTGGCTCCGCTCATACGTCTTCCTGAGATGCTCTCGGGTGACGGCAGTGTATATCTGAGTGGTCGCCAGTTCGGAGTGTCCGAGAAGATCCTGGACACTTCGCAGATCGGCGCCCCCTTCGAGAAGATGCGTGGCGTACGAATGACGGAGAGCGTGGGGGAAGGTCCCGAAGCGATTCCTGACGATGCGACGGATCCCTCTCGAATCGAGCGGTCCGCCTCGGACGCCCACCCAGAGGGCGTCCCCGCTGGAAGATCCGACGAGCGCCGGACGTCCGTCCCGTACGTACGCCGCGGTCGCTCGTCTGGCGTGGGCGCCGATCGGAACGGCGCGTTCCTTGCTCCCCTTCCCGTGCACCGTGATGAACTGCACGTCCACGACGTCACGGACGGTCATGGCTGCGAGCTCCGAGACCCTCATCCCGGTGCCGTAGAGAACCTCGAGAAGTGCTCGATCGCGAAGATCGACGGGATCGGAACCGTCGAGATCGTCGAGGAACCGTTCAAGTGTTGAAGCCGGGATGGACTTCGGAAGTGTCCCGGGTCTCTTCGGCTGGGGGACACCGGAAGCCGGGTTCGCCGGGATCTCTCCTCGACGCGCGGCATCTTCGAGGAATGCCCGAACGGCTGAGGCTTTCCGCGCTACCGACCTTCGTGAGTAGTGCAGCGTCGTGAGCTGCGAGAGGAATCGGCGAACGGTGCGGCGCTCGATTCCGTCGAGGCGCTCAATACCGAGCCGATGGCACATCGTCGTGAACTGCCTGAGATCACTTCGATATGCATCGATCGTGTGCCTGGATAGCCCTCGCTCGGTGTCGAGCCGCTCCAGGTAATCGTCGATGGCCGCTTCGATGCCCCCATTGCGCATCCTGTCATGGTCGTGACATCGTGGACGAAGGTCAACAACCTCGCCGGTCAATGTGCCTGGTCGACCGGGTCCTCCTTGCGGGGACGGTGGGACAGGCCGTATACAAGGTCGAGCTCTTCGATGAGATCATCCGCGTCCAGAACCGGGAAGGCACCGTCGCGGATCAGACGATTCGTTCCCTCTGACGTTCGACGATCGACGTCTCCCGGCATGGCGAACACGGGGATCCCGTACTCGGCCGCCTTCACCGCCGTGATCAGCGCCCCGCCGGTCTTGGCCGCCTCCACGACGACGACCGCGGCGGAGAGCCCGGCAATGATGCGGTTCCTCGGAGGGAACTTCCAGCCATCGGGCCGACTCCCGGGCGGATACTCCGACACGATCGCTCCTCCGGCCTCGAGAATATGATCACCGAGGCGCCGGTGCTCCCTCGGGTAGGTCACATCGATGCCGCACCCCAACACGGCCACGCCAACTCCCCCGACCGACACCATGCCCCGATGTGCGGCGCCATCGATGCCGCGGGCAAGACCCGACACAACGAGCCATCCAGCGTTCGCGACGGCCCTTCCATACGCCTCCGCGAGCTCCAGCCCGTAGGCGGTGCATTTACGGGTTCCTACGATCCCGACTCCGCGGTCATGGGGAAGAATGCCGCGAATGAACAGGATATCGGGTGCGTCTTCGAACACATCGAGATGGTCCGGATAGGCCCGGCTCCCTCGGAATACCGCGTCGATCCCGAGCGAGGCGAGTTCGGAGCGCCGCTGATCTGCCGAAGCGGCAAGATTGGTGCGGATTGCTTCGGACGCCTTCACCCGGCCGCGCTCGATCGCGACGACGGCCCCCGACGCTCCGCCGAACCGGTCACGCAGCTCCCTGGATCGGATCGGGTGCAGTCCCGAGAACGCCATGCGGAGGCGAGCATCACCGATCACAACGTCACCCGCATTCCGAGCGCCGTCACGATGTGAGTACCGCGGACGGCGTCGGAGCCGGCGAGGTCGGCCACGGTGCGAGCGACACGCCGGATCCGGTCCCATGCCCGTGCCGTGAGTCGATCCCCGGCCGCGGCCTCCCCCAGTCGGGCGACCGCACCACCGGTCCACTCCAGAGCGTCGAGATCGCGACGACTCAGTTCGCGATTGAGCCGCCCTCGTTCGTCGAACTGACGTCTTCGTGCCGCCGTGACTCTGGCACGGACATCGCTCGAACTCTCTCCCGTCGGCCCTGCAAGCTCCACCACCCGCAGTCGCGGTACTTCGACCTGCAGGTCGAACCGATCCAGGAACGGGCCGGAGAACCGTCGCTTGTACCGCGCCTTCATCGACTCAGTGCACTCGCACGAATACTTCCGGTCGCCCTCGAAACCGCACGGACACGGGTTCGTTGCTGCAACGACCTGCATCCGACATGGGAATTCGACCGTCGCTGCCTTCCGCGCCACGACGACGGAACCGTCCTCGATCGGCGCGCGAAGCGCGTCGAGGAGTTGCGGTGGGAATTCGCCCAATTCGTCCAGGAACAGGACTCCACGATGCGCCAGCACCGCCTCGCCGGGAGTCGGTACGCCCGACCCGCCGCCGATGAACGCCGCCATCGAAGCCGAATAGTGCGGTGATCGGAAGGGCGGCACCAGCGGGTCGGGGCGGGACAGCCCGGCGGCGGCCCAGACAAGCGCCACCTCGTGGGACTCTCCGTCGTCGAGTGGCGGGAGCAACCCGGGTAGGGCCCGGGCAAGCATCGTCTTCCCTGAGCCGGGAGGTCCCCGAAACAGCAGGTGGTGACCGCCCGCAGCCGCTACTTCGAGCGCCGCCCGGGCCGCGACCTGGCCGCGCACGTCGCTGATGTCCGGGATCTCGACCGATCGCGGTGTTGCCGCCTCGACCTCATCGCCCGGATGGTTTCCAGCCGCGACCTCCATGGCGTGCGACAACGACCTGACCGCCTGAACACCGAAATCCTCGCGACCGGCAGTCTCCGCGGCCGACCGCAGAGGCAGGAGACACGGGCGATCGAGCTCTTTCGCCACCAGTGCCGCGCTGAGGCCGCCTCTGGCCGGTCGAACGGTGCCGTCCAGAGCGAGCTCGCCGAGAGCCACGACATCCGTCGCTCCGTGTGGGAGCTTCCCGTTCGCAGCGAGCACGCCGAGAGCGATGGGGAGGTCGTAGGCGGATCCGACCTTAGGAAGGTCTGCGGGCGAGAGATTGACCACAACTCGCTTCGCCGGGAATTCGTAACCGCTGGATGCCATCGCCGCCCGCACCCGCTCCTTCGCCTCCCGGACTGCCGCATCGGGGAGACCGACGATGATGAAGATCGGCTTGTTCCCACCCCCGACGTGAGCTTCGATAAGGACCGGGTACGGCTCGACCCCGATGATGGCGCTCGATGTGATTGTTGCGTTCATTCGTGCAACGTAGAACACGCCTGTGACAGATTTCGCTCGCTGCGCTCGCGGTAGGCGGTAGTCGGTAGTCGGCGAAGAGCCTGCGGCCCGTACTCACTACTCAGTACTCAGTACGACGTTGACCGGCCGCAGGCCGGTCAACGTCCCTTGAACTCGGGGGGACGCTTCTGGAAGAAAGCTGCCGCGCCTTCGAAGAGGTCCTCAGAGCCAAGGAGGACCGCCTGGGCCTGTTCCTCATATGCCAGCGATTGTTCGAACGTCATCGTCGACGACCGGTCGAGGGCGACCTTGATGAATCGCTGTGCGAGCGGAGCACCTTCGGCCAGCGCCCCGGCGACCTCGGAGACGGTGTCTTCAAGCACCGCAGCATCGACGACGCGGGTCACGAGACCGATCGACAGCGCCTCGCCGGCATCGATGATCCGACCCGTCAGAGCGATGTCGCGGGCACGAGCAAGCCCGACGAGTCGGGGCAGAAGCCAGGTGCCACCGAAATCCAGTATCAGGCCCCGTTTCACGAAGATCTCGGAGAACCGAACCCGATC
>JAUVNV010000026.1 GCA_030599515.1 Acidimicrobiia bacterium | reverse complement strand
GTATAAAGCGGTTCGTGAACCGCGGGCTGTCGGCCGCGTATACGAGGTGGAGAACCCTGGGTTCGCAGCGCCACTACCCTTGCGGTTCTTCCGATGACCGGAGGGTCATGACCTACCGCGCACCCAAGGGCACCGACGACATCCTCCCGCCCGAGTCAGCCGTCTGGGTGGAGGCGGAGCGTGCCTTCCTCGATCTGGCCGAACGGTACGGGTATGGCCTCGTGTTGACACCGATGTTCGAGTCGACCGAGCTCTTCTCACGTGGGATCGGTGAGGACACCGAGGTCGTCGAGAAGCAGATGTACACCTTCACCGACAAGGGTGGCCGGTCGCTGACCCTTCGACCCGAAGCCACGGCGTCCGTCGTGCGCGCGATCATCCAGGCGGGTGGTGTCATCGGGACCTTCAAGGGTTCGTATTGGGGGCCGATGTTCCGCTATGAACGCCCGCAGAAGGGGCGCCGGCGTCAGTTCTCTCAGGCAGGAATCGAGTACCTGGGTGAGGATGCGCCCGGAGCCGACGTCGAGGTGATCGAGTTCGGCTACCGCTACCTGGAGATGCTCGGCGTGCCGGACGTCGAGGTGCAACTCAACAGTATCGGGGATGCCGCCGACCGATCCGATTATCGGGGCGAACTGATCGCATTCCTCGAAAGCCGCCGCGGTGATCTCTCCGAGGATGCGGTACGGCGCTTGCATGAGAACCCGATGCGGGTCCTCGACTCGAAGGCCGACGCCGCCGCTGTTGCCGATGCTCCCACGCCGATCGAGCACCTGTCGAAGGAGACCGCAGAACACTTCGCAGCTGTTCGGGCCGGTCTCGACGCCGCGAGCATCCCGTATCGGATCGCTCCGACTCTGGTTCGGGGACTCGATTACTACAACCGGACCGTCTGGGAGTACGTACCGCTCGGTTTCGACGCAGCCCAGAGTTCCGTCGGAGGAGGGGGCCGATACGACCCGCTCTTCGAGATGCTCGGTGGCAAGCCGACCGCTGCGGTCGGCTTGGCCATGGGACTCGACCGGATTCTGCTGGCGCGAGAGGAGACTGCTCCCACTCCGGCGCTTGATGCGTTCGTCATCATGGTCGAAACGGAGCGGCGACCCGTCGCGACCGTACTGGTTCGACGCCTTCGTGATCAGGGCCTTCGCCTCGACATGACGGCCGGCGATCGATCAGTGAGTGCACAGTTCAAGGCGGCCGATCGGGCGGGAGCGGCCAATGCTCTCGTGATCGGCGAGGAATGGGACCAAGGCCGCGTCACCGCACGCGATCTGGCGACCGGCGGACAGGCCTTGATTGCCGTAGAGGAGATCGAAACATGGCTCAGACGATGAGGACCCACGACGCCGGGACACTGCGGGCCGCCGACGTTGGATCCGAGGTCACGCTGGCCGGGTGGGTCGGCCGCCGCCGCGACCACGGCGGAGTGATCTTCGTTGATCTTCGGGATGCGAGCGGGATCGTCCAGGTCGTTCTCAACCCTGATGACGCCCCCGCGTCCGAGCAAGAGTTGAACAGCCTTCGCATGGAGTTCTGTATCTCGGTCTCCGGCACGGTTCGTCTACGACCCGGAGACATGGCGAATCCGGATCTCCCGACGGGTGAGGTCGAAGTGGTCGCGGCCGAGATGGCCGTGCTCAGCCCGTCAGAGACCCTGCCGTTCCAGATCGACGACCGAACCGAGGTTGACGAGGCGAAGCGACTTCAGTACCGCTACCTCGACCTGCGAAGGCCGTCGATGACGGCGAACCTTCGTGCCCGATCCAGGACGATCCGTGCGATGCGCGACGTGATGGACGATCTTGGATTCATGGAGATCGAGACACCAACGCTCATCGCCTCGACTCCAGAGGGTGCGCGAGACATGCTGGTTCCGTCGCGACTTCGCGAAGGGAGTTTCTACGCCTTGCCTCAGTCTCCGCAGTTGTTCAAACAGCTTCTGATGATCGGCGGCGTCGAGCGGTACTACCAGATCGCCCGCTGCTACCGGGATGAGGACCTTCGAGCGGATCGTCAACTCGAGTTCACACAATTGGACTTCGAAGGGTCGTTCTGGGGGCAGGAAGACGTGCTGTCGACGCTCGAAGAGGTATCGATCAGGGTGACGAAGGAACTCCGCGGTATCGATCTCGATCGGCCGTTCCCTCGCCTCACGTGGCACCAGGCGATGGAACGCTACGGGACCGACAAACCCGACATTCGTTTCGGCATGGAGATCCACGACCTCAGCGGGGTGTTCGCCGAGACAGGCTTCAACGCGTTCTCGGGCGTTCTGGCCTCAGGCGGCTCGATCCGCGGCATCAACGCCGGACCACTTGGACTCTCCCGCTCGGGGCTGGACGGCCTCTCCTCTCGGGCACAGGAGCTGGGGGCGAAAGGACTCGTCTGGATGGTCACTGAGGAGGACGGCGGGCTGCGCTCCCCGGTCGCCAAGTTCCTGTCCGACCGTGAAATGGAGGGACTCGTCGGCACTCTCGGAGCAGTGCCCGGCGATATCCTCCTCCTCGTGGCCGACGAGACTCGCACCGTGCTCGAGATACTCGGACTGATCCGCCTCGAAGTGGGCCAGTCCGAAGGACACGACGAACTCGCATACCTCTTCGTGGTCGACTTCCCTGTGTTCGAACGCAACGAGGACGGCGATTTCGTCGCTCTCCACCACCCGTTCACTGCTCCGGTGGACGTGCGCGAGATGAGTGAGAACCCGGGCCACGCCATCTCGAAGGCGTACGACCTGGTGCTGAACGGTTCGGAGCTGGGATCCGGAAGCGTGAGGATCCATGACCCCGAGGTGCAGGCGAAAGTCTTCGAGACGCTCGGCATCTCCGATGAGGATGCCGAGCGTCGTTTCGGTTGGTTCCTCGAAGCGCTTCGATACGGGACGCCACCACATGCGGGCTTCGCCGTCGGAGTTGACCGGCTTGTTGCGATTCTCCAGAACGCGCCGAACATCCGGGAGGTCATCCCGTTCCCGAAAACACAGAGCGGCGCGGATCCCCTGACGGGATCCCCGGCGCGAGTGGAGGACGAGCAACTCCGCGAACTCGGAATCGAAGTACGACCCGAGGTGAGGGCCGAGTGGGCCGCTGGCGAGTCGGCAGGTGGCTGAGTCAGACCTGTTCTCCGATCAGCGCGCCGAGCGGCGACGCGCCAATGCGCCGCTCGCGGCGCGGATGCGCCCGGCGAGCCTCGACGAAGTCGTCGGACTACAGGGGTTGCTCGCTCCCGGTGCTGCGTTCCGGACGATGGTGGCAGCGGGTCGCCCGGTGTCGATGATCCTGTGGGGTCCACCTGGTTCGGGCAAGACGACGCTCGCCCGACTTGTGGCCGTCAACAGCAGTGCACGTTTCGAGCAACTCTCGGCGACGTCGGCCGGCGTGAAGGACGTTCGGGAAGTACTCGCCATGGCCACGCGACGCGTCGAAGACGGAGACGGCCGAACTGTTCTCTTCCTCGACGAGATCCATCGTTTCAACAAGGCGCAGCAGGACGCCCTACTGCCCGGCGTCGAAGACGGCATCATCATCCTCGTTGGGGCGACGACGGAGAACCCGTTCTTCGAGGTGAACTCGCCGCTGATCAGCCGATCCACCGTGTTCCGTACCGAGGAGCTCGCCCCTGACGAAGTGATCGAACTCATCCGTCGCGCTATGTCCGATCCGGTGAGGGGCATCCCCGGATCAGAGATCGACGACGAAGCTCTCGACGATCTGGCCAACCGTGTCGGTGGAGATGCGCGGCTCGCGCTGAACGCCTTCGAACTCGCCGTGACGATCGCCGCCGGTCGTGACAAGGCGAAGGTCGGGATGGAGGAGATCGGCGAGGCCCTCCAACGAAGGGTCATCCGCTACGACAAGGGCGGCGACCGTCACTACGACGTGATCTCGGCCTTCATCAAGAGCGTACGCGGTTCCGACGTCGACGGCGCCCTCTACTGGCTCCACACGATGATCGAGGCAGGGGAGGACCCGAAATTCATTGGCAGACGTCTCGTGATCCTGGCTTCGGAGGACGTCGGCCTTGCCGACCACAAGGCCCTCGGGATCGCAGTAGATGCGTTCCGGGCCGTGGAAGTCATCGGCCTCCCCGAGGGTGCCTACGCCCTCACCCACGCCACGGTGTACCTCGCAAGCGCGGCGAAGTCGAACTCGCTGGCGAAGGCGATCGGTTCGGCAAGAGAGGCGGTTGAGCACACGCCCGGCGCCGACGTTCCGATGCATCTGCGCTCTGCGGCGACAGCCGGTCAACGATCGATGGGACATGGCAGGGGATACGCCTATCCCCACGACGATGCGCTCGGTGTCGTGGGCCAGCAGTATCTCCCCGACACTGCGACCGGGGCGATCTTGTACCGGCCCGGTGAGCACGGTGAAGAGTCCGAACTCGCCGACCGTCTCGCCCGCATCGACAGAATCCTCGGGAAGCGTCGCTAGCGCCGCATGCCGGTTCCGAGCGACGTGGCCGGCTTCGCAGGTCTCTAACGCCGTATGCGGTGAGGCGACCCCTGGTCACGTGGTCTTGGGGGAGCGGGGGCCGCTAGCCTCGTTGGACATGTTCACGCGACTGAAATGGTTCGCCGCCGGATCTGCTGCAACGCTCGGTGCCGGGATCTATGTGGGTGCGAAGGTGAAGCGGGCACGGGAGCGAATCACGCCCGAGACCATGGCGCGGGCGGGAGTCTCAACTGCCGCGGGCATGATGGGAGCCCTGGGCAGGCGCATGCAACGAAGCGATGCAGTGGTCGAGACCACACCTCCGGCAGAAGAACCCGGGGGCGTGGAACCGGGGCCGGGCTAACCTCCCGCTTCCATGGACACCAACCAGATTCGTCGTACCTTCCTGGATTTCTTCGCCGACCGCGACCACACGATCGTGCCGTCGGCGTCGTTGATTCCGATCGACACCACGCTGCTGCTCACCAATGCGGGCATGGTTCCGTTCAAGCCGTACATGCTCGGTGAGGAGACACCGCCGTACCGGCGGGCCGTCACCGTTCAGAAGATCGGACGGACGATCGACATCGACATCGTCGGCACTACCGCCCGCCACCTCACGTTCTTCGAGATGCTCGGGAACTTCTCGTTCGGGGACTATTTCAAGGAGAAGGCGATTCCGTGGGCGTTTGATCTGATCACGGAGACTTTCGGGATCGATCCCGACCGTCTTTGGTACACGGTGCATCTCACCGATGACGAGGCGGCCGAGATCTGGATCGACGGCGTCGGCGTGCCCGCCGACCGGGTCCAGCGTCTCGACAAGGACAACTTCTGGCAAATGGGCGTGCCGGGGCCGTGTGGCCCATCGTCCGAGATCTTCTTCGACAAGGGGCCGACGTTCGGCCAGGCCGGCGGACTTGCCGTCGATGACGAGCGGCACGTGGAGATCTGGAACCTCGTTTTCATGCAGAACATCCAGGACAAGCCGTACCACGTGGTCGGTGACCTTCCAGCGAAGAACATCGATACCGGGGCGGGTCTCGAACGAATCGCGACCGTACTCCAGGGTGTCGACACGATCTTCGAGACGGATGTGATCCGTCCGGTCGTCGCGACGGCTGAGCGGGCAACCGGTGTCTCGTATGGCCACGCCGAGCGAACCGATGTCTCGCTCCGGATCATGGCCGACCACGGCCGAGCGGTGACCTTCCTCATCGGGGACAAGGTCGTGCCGTCGAACGAGGGTCGTGGCTACGTGCTGCGGCGCCTCATCCGTCGGGCAGTGCGGCACGCATCCCTGCTCGGTTCCGAGGATCTCATCATGCCGAAGTTGGTCGAATCGACGGTCGAGGCAATGAGCGAGGCATACCCCGAATTGGTCGAAAGACAGGATGCCATTCTGGAGATGGTCACTCGCGAGGAGGAGCAGTTCCGAAGGACGCTCCGGTCGGGACACCAACTGCTCGACGAGGAGTTGCGAGACCTCGAACCGGGGGCGATGCTGTCGGGGCAGACGGCGTTCAAGCTCCACGACACCTTCGGGTTCCCCAAAGAACTCACCGAGGAGATCGTCTCAGAGCGGGGGTTTCAGGTCGATCTTGCAGAGTTCAACTCCATGATGGACTCGCAACGCGAGCGTGCCCGGGCCGCGTTCAAGGGAGTGGACGCAGCCGCCAAGGCGGACGCCTATCGAACACTTCTCAATGGTGTCGATCACACGAAATTCATCGGCTACGACCAGGAAGAGGGCGCCGGGCGAATCCTGTCCATCGTCGCCGACGGAGAGACCGTCGAACGGGCCGAAGTGGGGCGCGAGGTTGAGATCTTCCTCGACCGCACACCCTTCTACGCGGAGTCCGGCGGCCAGATCGGCGACTCCGGAACGATCGCCACACCGACCGGCTCGGTCAAGGTGAAGGACACGCAGTTCGCCGTGCCGGGACTCCACGGTCACCGCGGCATCGTGACGTCGGGGTCCGTGCAGCTCGGGCAGGATACGACCTTGGCGATCGACCACGAACGACGGGAGCGCATCCGGAAGAATCACACGGGAACTCATATTCTCCATTGGGCGCTGCGTGAGGTGGTCGGGGAGCACGTCCATCAGGCGGGGTCGCTCGTGTCCGACGGCCGCTTGCGGTTCGATTTCAGTCACTACCAGGGCATGGCTCCCGAGCAGCTGCGCGAGGTCGAGCATGCTGCCAACCAACGGGTCATCGAGAACGCTGCTGTGACGACCATCGAGACGTCGAAGGCCGACGCCGAGAAGATGGGCGCAATCGCGTTCTTCGGCGACAAGTATGGCGAAGAAGTGCGCGTGGTTCGGGCAGGGGACTACTCGACCGAATTCTGTGGCGGCACACACGTGCCTACCACCGGGCAGATCGGACCGCTGATCCTCGTGACCGAGGGATCTGTTGCTGCGAACACGCGTCGGATCGACGCCGTCACCGGCACGGCCGGCTACGAACACCTGGCGGCGCTTCGTTCGGACCTCGAACGCACCGCTTCGGCGCTCGGAACACAATCCGGCCGGATCGTCGAGGCAGCACAATCCCTGTCCCTGCGTGTCAAAGAGCAGGAAGAGAGGATCGAGGAATTCGAGCAGCAGTCACGATCAGCAGCAGCGAGGGACCTCCTTGGCCAGGCCGAGGAACACAACGGGAGGAACGTACTCGTCGCGCGCCAGGAGGGTCTCACCGGCGACGCTCTCCGCGCCCTCGCCTTCCAGGTTCGCGACCGGCTCGGCAGCGGCGTCGGAGTGCTCGGATCGACGACCGACGGCAAAGGCGCGCTCATCGCATTCGTTTCCGACGACCTGGTCGCCGAGGGACTCTCTGCCGGTGAAGTCATCGGGGAAGCGGCGAGGCTGTTGGGCGGCGGCGGGAGCCGGGATCCGCGTCTCGCTCAGGCCGGCGGACCAAACGGCGATCGGCTCGACGATGCCCTCGAGGTGGCTCACAACGCGGCTAGATCAGCGGTTGCCGGATCGTGATCCGGATCCTCGGGCTGGACCCGGGGGAGCGGCGCGTCGGCGTCGCGCTATCGGACCCCACCGGTACCATTGCTTCACCACATTCCGTGATCGACCGACGATCGGTGAAACTCACCGACGCCGTGCGGGCGCTGTGTGAGGAGCACGGTGTGGCACGGATCGTAGTGGGACTCCCGACCGGCCTTTCAGGAGCAGAAGGACCTTCTGCAAAGGCTGCACGGACGGTGGGGGACATGGTCGCCGAGGCAACAGGCCTCCCGGTGGAGTACCAGGACGAACGGTTCACGTCCGTGACCGCCGAGGCGGCCCTGCTCGAAGGAGGGGTGCGGCGTGCGAAGCGCCGCGACGTCCGGGACAAGGTGGCGGCAGCCGTGATTCTTCAAGCGTATCTCGATCGCAAGGACCTCTCTGGTGACCGAATCGACAGCAGCGACGCCGACTGAACGGCGCTCCAAGAGGCCGTTGTTCATCGCGGTTGGAGCCGTCGTGGCGGTCGTCGCCTTGGTCCTTGCCGCCCGATTCCTCGCCTCGGCGGTAACCGGTGGACAGACCCTCGACGTTGAGCCGGGGATCGCCGTCGCCGTCGAGATCCAGGCCGGGTCCTCGGCCCGCGAGATCGCCACAAGTATGGAACAAGCCGGTGTCGTGCGCGCCGGTGAACTCCGTGCCGTGATCGCGCAGCAGGGTGTCGCATCGCGGTTGCAGGCCGGGACGTACTATCTCGAGACGCTGATGACCCCCGAAGCCGTGACCGAACGTCTCCTCACGGGTCCGGACACTCCGACCGGCTCCGGGATCATCGTCTACGAAGGCCATGATGTTCGTCGGATCCTCGCAGGCCTCGCAGCCGAGACGGGCTACCCGGTTGAAGCCTTCGAAGAGGCACTGACAAGCGGCGCCGTCACATCACCCTTGCTGCCGATCGAAGTGCCCGAAGGGGTCGATGAGCTCACACGCTGGGAGGGGTTGCTCTTCCCGGCCCACTATGAGATGCCCGAGGACGCTACGCCCGTCGAGATCCTCACCGCCCTTGCGGACGAGACCGTCCGTCGCGTCAATACCGTCGACTGGACACGACTCGAAGAACTCGGGGTCACGCGCTACGAAGCGCTCATCGTGGCGTCACTCATCCAGCGCGAAGCCGGTGTGGAATCCGATCGGCCGCTCATCGCATCGGTCATCTACAACCGCCTGGAGGAAGGAATCCCGCTCCAGATCGACGCGACCGTCGTCTACGCCCTCGGCGAGAGTCCTGGTCGTGTACTGACCGAGCATCTCGAGATCGACTCACCCTGGAACACCTATCGAATCGAGGGCTTGCCACCCACACCGATCGGGACGGCGCAGATGGAATCGATAGAAGCAGCGGCTGCCCCGGCGCATACGAACTACTTCTTCTACGTGCTCGTGTCGCCCGACGGTCGGCACGGCTTCTCCACCACCTACGAAGAGCACAAGGCGAAGGTTGCTCAGGCGAAGAAGGACGGCGTGCTCCCATGAGGCTTGTTCTCCTGGGTGATCCGGTCCAGCACTCCCGATCCCCGGCGATTCAGCGTGCCGCTCTCGAAGCCGCCGGCATCGAGGGCAGCTACGAGGCGCGTCGTGTCGACGCCGCCGGGATGGTAGTTGCCGTTGACGAGATCCGATACGGTCGCCTGGACGGGGCGAACGTCACGATGCCCCACAAACAGCTCGCATTCGAGCTCGCCGACCGGGTCGCGGAGGAGGCCCTCCGATCCGGAGCCGTGAACACGCTGGTCCGGCACGGGGGAGAGGTCTGGGGGCACAACACCGACGTCGACGGCATCCGGGCTGTCTGGATCGAGATGGGACCCCCCGATGGCGCACCCGTGCTGATCCTCGGGTCCGGCGGTGCTGCAGCGGGCGCCATTGTGGCCCTGGCCGAGCACGCGATCATGGTCTCCGGGCGTCGCCCCGAAGCCGCCGCCGACCTTCTCGCCCGAACGCGGGTCGACGGCACAATCGTGCCCTGGGGTACCGGGGTCGAGGGTGCGGTGGTCGTCAACGCCACGCCGTTGGGCATGAAAGGAGAACCGATCCCCGCCGAGGTTATCGACGGGGCTCTGGGCTTCGTGGACCTGGCTTACGGACCCGACGAGGCGCCTTCGGTGTCTCTTGCCCGAATGCTCGATATCCCCGTGGCCGACGGTCGGGACATGTTGCTGGCTCAAGCAGCCGTCTCGTTCGAGATCTGGACCGGCCTCAAGGCACCCGTCAACGTGATGCGGTCGGCGATCTGACCGGAACCCTGTGCTCGTCAATGCATGATCAGCGGTATCTCGGTGGCGTCGCGGGCAGCGCCGATCACGGCCCACATGGCTGCGAACACCGGTTCAGAGATCACGAGTCCCGTGTCGATACTGCTGAACGTCGTGTCGTGTCCATCGACAGTGAACGTGGCCACGGAGTCGATCCCGTCGACACATCCTTGACACTCGCCGGCTGGAAGCCGCAGACGCATCGCCTCGAGGTCGGTCGTGACGACGACACGATGCAATTCGACGACCAACGCCGGATCGATCGACCCGTCGTCGACCGGCCTGGGAGCACCGCTTCCGAGCCGGTGCGCCTCGACAGTTCCATCACCGTAGATGACGAGACGTTCACAGTTCGGTCCAATCATCGCGCAGCCGCCGGTGAATTCGGCGACCAGTAGAACCCCGGCTGGTTCCGGACCGGGCGGCGGCGGCACGGTTGTGGTCGAGGGAGCGACGGCACCGCCGCAGGCCGAGATCAGGAGCGCAAGAATCGGCAGGAAACGAGTCATATTCGTATGATGGTTGGGCGCTCGTTGACGGTTCCACCTCGCCGCTGTGTACGAGGATGCCGGATGTGGGGCGGGGAAGCGGATAGGCTCCCGGCCGATGCTCTCTCTGCTGTTGATCCCAGTTGGTCTGGTCGTCGGTGTGCTCGCCGACCGAGTCGCAACCGATCGATCCTTCCAGGCGATCGTGGAGAAACCCGGTCGTACACCGTTCGTCGCCATCGTCACCGGCGCTCTCTTCCCAGTGACGGCGGTCCTGGTTGGGATCGATTGGGTACTTCCCTCGTACCTGTGGTTCGTTGCCGTGACCGTGACGCTCACACTCACCGATTTCGACGAGAAGCTCATTCCCAACCGGATTCTCTTCCCCGGCACGGTCGTCGGCGCCGTCTTGCTCACCGCAGGAGCGCTCATTGAGAGCGGACCCATCCTTCGGGCATTCGGCGGCGGCGCGATCTACTTCCTCGTGCTCCTGGTCGTCGCTCTCGCTGCGAGAGGCGCCTTCGGTTTCGGCGACGTCAAACTCGCTTTCCTCCTCGGCTTGTTCACCGCCTACCGATCGTGGGAAACGCTGATCGTGGCCGTATTCGCTGCGTTCCTTCTCGGGGGTCTCGTCTCCCTCGTGGTCATCGTATTCCGACTCAAGGACCGCAAGGATTCCATCCCCTTCGGCCCGTATCTTGTCGCCGGTGCCTACGTTGCGATCGCCTGGGCCGGATCGATCGCCTCCTGGTATCTGGACGGTGGAACGTGACAATGACCTGGACCCCTGCCACGATGTCACGATGATCCGATTCCTCACCGCAGGTGAATCACACGGACCGGCACTCACCACCATCGTCGAGGGTGCACCGGCGGGACTGGTGGTCGACGCCGATGGCCTCTCAGAAGAACTCGCGCGGCGCCGGCTCGGTCACGGCCGAGGGCCTCGCATGCGCCTCGAGAGGGACGAGATCGAGATCCTCGGTGGCGTCCGCTTCGGTCACACGCTTGGTGGCCCGATCTCGGTCCTGATCCGAAACACGGAGTGGGAACGCTGGTCGGAGGAGATGTCGCCCGGTGAGGGCTCATCCAGGCGAGTGATGACGGCGCCCCGCCCCGGGCACGCCGACCTGCCCGGGATGATGAAGTACGAGACACACGACGCCAGGAACATTCTCGAGCGGGCTTCGGCGCGAGAAACGGCGGCGCGAACGGTCGCCGGCTACGTCTCCAAGATGCTGCTCGCAGAGGTCGGCGTCACCGTTCTGAGCCACGTGGTCCAGATCGGGTCGGTGGTAGCCACATCCGACATCCCGAGTCCGGGTGATCTGTCGCGGATCGACGCATCTCCCGTACGTTGCATCGACGAGGAGAGCGAGCAGGCGATGATCGCGGCGGTTGACCTGGCCAAGCAGGAGAGGGACACGCTCGGAGGAGTCGTCGAAGTTCTCACTTACGGAGTTCCGGTCGGCATCGGTAGCCATGTTCACTGGGACCGCAGACTCGATACGGCGATAGCGGCCGCTCTCATGTCGATTCAGGGGATCAAGGGCGTCGAGATCGGCGACGGTTTCACTTCCGCGGGAAGACCCGGTTCGATGGCACACGACGAGATCCATCCCGTCGAAGGAGTCTACGAGCGGGCGACGAACCGCGCCGGTGGCATCGAGGGCGGCATCAGCAACGGGAGTGTGATCCGGAGCAGGGCGGCGATGAAGCCGATCTCGACGTTGATGCGCCCGCTGGCGACCGTTGACGTGACGACGGGGGAGGTCTCGGTCGCGTTCCGTGAGCGGAGCGATGTCTGTGCGGTTCCGGCTGCGGGCGTGGTCGCAGAACAGATGGTGGCCATCGCGATCGCCCGTGAGATGCAGCGGGTGTACGGCGGAGATACCGTCGATGCCTTCGTCGATGCCGACGTCGCACATCGGCAACGCCTTGCCGAGTTCTGATGGGACACGTCTGGTTGATCGGAATGATGGGGAGTGGGAAGACGAGCGTCGGCCGGGCGCTTGCCGAACGCCTCACGTTGCCCTTCTACGACACGGACGCGACCGTGGCGGCCAACGCCGGTATGTCGATCGTTGAGATCTTCGAACGTTTCGGGGAGTCCCGATTCCGTGTCATGGAGAGCCGGGCCGTCCAGGCGATAGCGCGGCAGGATGACGGCGTCATCTCGACCGGCGGGGGAGTCGTACTCGAGCCGTCGAACATCGAAACCATGCGTGACAGCGGAACGACCGTGTTGCTCGACGTCGAGACCGACATGCTCGTGGCGCGAGTTGGCGCCGGCCCCGACCGGCCGATGGTGTCCGAGGATCCCGAGGAGCGCATGCGGGAGATCGCGAGTGCCCGGGCAGAGATCTACCGACGCACAGCCGACATCGTTGTCGACGCGGTCGGTTCGATCGACGAGGTTTCCCATCGTGTGGAGGCGGCATGCATCGGGTCGTGATCACCGAGGGCGACGCCGCCGTTTGCGAGATCCTGATCGAGGCCGGCCTCCTGTCGGACGCGGCAGGCCATCTGCCGCACAAGGAGGACCGTCGACAGGTCGCGATTCTGACCCAACCGACCGTCCGTACTCGAGCCGACGCGGTCGCAAAGGCGATCCGTGGTCGGGGCGTCGAGGCATCGGTGATCCCGCTACCGGACGGAGAAGCGGCGAAGACTCTATCGATCGTTGAAGAAGTTGCCCTTGCCCTGAATCACCTGGGCCTGACCCGTGACGACACCATCTTCGGCATCGGCGGAGGCGCCGCGACCGACGCGGCGGGGTTCATCGCCGCCACTTACTTGCGCGGCATCGAGTGTGTGCTTGCACCGACGACGCTCCTCGGTGCCGTGGATGCATCGGTCGGCGGGAAGACCGGCGTCAACGTCGGAGGGAAGAACCTCGTCGGCGTGTTCCGCCACGCGGCGCGTGTGCTGATCGACATCGACGTACTCGAATCGCTCCCCTTGGATCTACGCAGGCAAGGCACCGCCGAAGCGCTCAAGACCGGGTTCATCGGCGATCCCGAACTCGTCGAGCTGTACCGACAGCACGGAATCGATGCGCCCTTGGACGAGGTCGTCAGGCGGGCGATCGACGTCAAGGCAGGCGTCGTCTCCCGGGACTTCCGCGAAGGTGGACTTCGCGCTGTTCTCAACTACGGACACACGGCCGGCCACGCCGTGGAGGTCGCAGCCGGGGTCAGCCACGGCGAGGCGGTGGCGATCGGGATGGTTGCCGCAGGCGTGGTGGGTGAGCGTACGGTGGGATTCGACCGTCGATTGGAACAGGAGCAGCTGATCGCGTTTCTCGGCCTCCCCACGCGGTCGCCGGACGTGGATCTGTTCGATGTCGAGCGACTCATGGCTCTCGACAAGAAGCGTGATGCCGGAGGCATCCGATTCGTCGTCCTGGAGGACTTCGGGGTCCCCCGAGTCGTACACCCCGACGACGCTACCGTACGGGACGCGCTGCACGCCATCGGCATCGATTGAAGACGAGGAGCCCCCCACCGATGATCTCGACGAACGACGTCAAACCCGGCATGTCCCTGAACCTCCCCGAGGGATTGTTCCAGGTCGTCGACTATCAACACGTGAAGCCCGGCAAGGGCAAGGCCTTCGTTCGGATGAAACTGAAGAATCAGATCACCGGTGCCGTCATCGATCGCACGTTCCGGGCCGGTGAGAACGTCCCGAAGGCCGTCATCGACCGTCGCGACTTCCAGTACCTGTTCCGAGACGACATGGGCTTCACGTTCATGGACGGCGAGACCTACGAGCAGATCGCCCTGTCGGAGGATGCAGTTGGGGAAGCTGCCTTGTACATCGCCGACGGGATGACGGTTCGTCTGTCCATGTACGAAGACAAGCCGATCGGAATCGAGCTTGGCGCCGCTGTGGAACTCGAAGTCACGCATGCTGAACCGGGAGTCAAGGGCGATCGTGTGTCGGGTGCGACCAAGCCGGTAACGCTTTCGACCGGCCTCATCGTGCAGGCACCTCTGTTCGTCGACGTCGGCGACGTGCTGAAGGTTGATACCCGAACGGGGAACTACATCACGCGGGTGTCGTGAGCAAGCAGGACGCACGGGAGCAGGCGCTCGGCTTGCTGTATGCCGCCGATCTCGACCCGGGCACAGAGACGGTCGAGACGACCGGCCGGGTGGGTCGTCTCGTCGCCGGTATCCAGGAACATCTCACCGAGATCGACGCCGAGATCGATGCGCATTCCACGGGCTGGCGCATCACGCGCATGCCGGCGGTCGATAGGACGATCCTGCGAATCGGCGTGTACGAACTTCAGTACACGGACACACCTGTCGGCGTCGTGGTCTCCGAAGCCGTGAAGCTCGCCAAACGCTACTCGACGGCGAAGTCGGGAAGCTTCGTCAACGGAGTTTTGGCGAGCGTGGCGGAGAACCGCAGCTGAGCAGTCGCCTTCACTCGAAGGATCGGCAGTGACCAGCCCGCTCAGGCCTTCTTGGCCTTCTTGGCCTGGCGTTTCTCTTTCAGGCTCCTGGAAGGAGCCTTCTTGGTGCTTCTGCCGCCCTTGTCCTTGTTCGCCATGGTGTCTCCTCTCGGACCATCGCGCCGACGGTCGCCCCCATGATGTCACATCGGGGTGTCTTGAGTCGTCTCGGTCTCCGCGCGTGGATCGGGGTGTGCGAGATCCTTGAATCCCTAAGAGTCGCCCCACCCCGTCCCGAGATAACGACCCCCGCCCGTACATTCCGGCATGTTGGGTCGAACGGCAGGTCCGTTCTGGACGGAGTTCGGTGGTGGGTCCTCGTGATACGCTGGAGTTGTGCAGTCAGAAGCGTCAATCCGTGAAGCCGCGTCTGAACTCGACGAGGCGCTCGAGACTGGCGACCTCGAACGAGTCGTAGGCTGTTTCTCCGAGGACTGCTCCATCGAACTGCTCGGTGTCAAAGTGCGCGGTCACAGCGGAGTGCGCCGATGGCTTGAATGGGTGTTCGCTCGTGTGGAGCGCATCGAGTTCGCTCCCCGAGTGATCGGCGTCGACCACGACACCTTGTTCGAGGAGTTTGGAGTGACCGGGATCCTGGCCGATGGGAGAACCTTGAACAGCCAGTGGGCCGAGACTCTCACGTATCGAGATGATCTAGTGATCAGTCTGCGCTTGTACTTCAATCCGATCGATTTCGCTCCGACGCTGGGCGTGATCGGCCGAGCGATCGGGCCGGCCGCGTCAGGGTTCGCCCGGCGAGGCCTCGGACCGTTCGAGCCGATACGTCAGTTCGAATAGCTGCGATAGGTTGACCCCCCGCATGCGTTCGTGCCGCTACGGGTGACCGTCGTGGGGTCCGTGCTGCGAGGTGATGGTGACCATGGTGAGACGGGAGGCGTAGCTCTCAAGGTCAGCGCGCGTGGGATCTACGGGTACACCGCGCAGGCGCAGCATCCGGCCGACCATTCTCGGATGCCTCTCCAATCGCAATTCGAGGAAGTCGGCGATGCGCTCAGCGTCGCTACAAGGGTCAGCGGTTCCCGAGAAACGGGACCGCCGTACGCGAACTTCCACCCGCGGGTCGGCGACCACATTGCGGTACCAATCGGCGAGCGCACCCCGTGCCGACGCAACAACGAACTCCCCGTTCACCTGTTCGTACTGAAGTGGCGTGACGCGGGGTTGCCCCGTCCGGCGGCCCTTCGTCGTGAGCAGAAGTACAAAGCGACCGTACCCAGCGCCGAGCCCGATCGCATACACCAGCCGCGGCGGAAGCTTGAGGAGACGGAAGAGCCACCTGCGGATCGTGATCCTCTCGGGCATGTGCCCACACTACGCCCCGCGTGCCCTGCACGCCCG
>JAUVNV010000067.1 GCA_030599515.1 Acidimicrobiia bacterium | reverse complement strand
TACCCGGCGGTACTCGGTACTCGGTACTCGGTACTCGGTACTCGGTACTCGGTACTCGGTACTCGGTACTCGGTACTCGGTACTCGGTACTCGGTACTCGGTACTCGGTACTCGGTACTCGGTGATTGTGTCTTTCTACTTTCTACTTCCTACTTCCTACTTCCTACTTCCTACTTGCTACTTCCTACTTCCTACCTGATACTCCCCCAATGCACTCCGATCTCATCACCGCCGTCCATGACGATTTCCCTCGGATCCGTGCCGAACTCGAGGAGCTCGTCCGCATCCCGTCGATCTCCGCTCCCGGGTTCGACCCCGGACAGGTTCGACGATCTGCAGAAATGATCGCCTCGCTCCTCGAAAAGTCCGGATTCGATGGAGTCCGCCTCCTGGAGATCGAAGGGGCACATCCGGCGGTGTACGGCGAGATCATCGCACCGGAGGGCGCCCCGACGGTGCTGCTCTACGCCCATCACGACGTGCAACCCCCCGGGCCCGACGAGGAGTGGGAATCGACACCGTTCGAGCCCATCGAAAGAAGCGGACGCCTCCTCGGTAGAGGGACGGCGGATGACAAGTGCGGCGTCGTCATGCACCTCGGTGCCGTGCGTGCCTTCGGAGGCAACCTCCCGGTCGGTGTGAAGATCTTCATGGAGGGAGAGGAGGAGATCGGATCGGCCAACCTCGGTGCCTTCCTCGAACAACACAAGGACCTCCTGGCATCCGATGTGATCGTGATCGGTGACGCGAGCAACTGGCGTGAAGGGACACCGGCGCTCACGACCTCACTGCGCGGACTCGTTGACTGCACGATCGAAGTGCGGACCCTCGAGCACGCCATCCATTCCGGCATGTTCGGGGGAGCGATTCCGGACGCAATCACCGCCATGTCCCGGGTGATAGCCTCGCTCCACGACGACGATGGCAACGTGGCAATCCCCGGTCTCGTCACCGGTGAGAGCGATGACCTCGACCTCACCGAAGAGGAACTCCGAGAGCAAGCCGGCACGGTCGATGGCCTCGAACTCCTCGGCGACGGCGGTCTCACGACCCGACTGTGGCGGAAGCCGGCGATCGCCGTGCTCGCCATCGATGCCCCACCGATCAGCCATGCGATCAACCAACTCGTGCCGGTTGCTCGAGCCAAGGTCTCGATGCGGATCTCACCCGGACAGGATCCTGAAGCGGCGCTCGAAGCGCTCATCACGCATCTGGAGACCGCCGTGCCGTGGGGCGCGGAGATCACCATCACGCCGGGCGCTCTCGGCGCCGCCTTCGATCTCGACACCAGCAACGATGCCTCCGCAGCGTTCAAGGAGGCATTTCGCGTCGCCTACGACAACGAGACGGTCGAGATCGGTGTCGGTGGTTCGATCCCGTTCGTCGCCGCTTTCGAGGAGGCCTACCCGGAGGCAGCCATCCTCCTGACGGGCGTCATGGATCCGGGCAGTCGAATCCACGGTCCGAACGAGAGTCTGAGCCTCAACGACCTCGAACACGGCACCGTCGGCGAGGCGATCGCACTGCGCATGCTTGCCGGCTGAACGGCACCGGGAGGACCGGCGTACCCTGCACGCATGGATCGCCGCTCGCTGATCACCCTCGTCATCATCGCCGCTGTCACCGTTGTGGCCTCGCTCGCGCTCGTGGCGACGCGTAACGAACCAGCAGTAGAGGCCGCTCCTTCGACGTCTGAGGCGTTACCGGAATCCACGACGAGCGCACCGGTTCCGACGAATCCGCAAACGACCGTATCCACGGCGGCTCCCGGAACCACGACCTCACCGGCACCGGACGCGACTCTGGCGCCGGGGAGTACGGCCTGCGACCCGTACGAGTCGGTTGGTATCGCCGGGACGATCGCGTCGCCCGATCTCGTCGAGGCCTCGGGCATGGCGGCGAGTCGCACACGACCAGGAGTGCTCTGGGTCCACAACGATTCCCGTGACGGTGCCCGGGTCTACGCCGTGGGTCCGGATGGTGCCGACCTGGGTGGGTTCAACATCGCCGGCGCCCTCGCCTTCGACTGGGAGGACATGGGCGCCGGCCCCGGGTCGGATCCGACTCAGTCGATGCTCTACTTCGGCGACATCGGCGACAACTTCTCGATTCGCAGCGGCCGGATCACCGTGTATCGCGTTCCGGAACCCGACCCCGGCGCCATCGAGGGATCAATCGCCGGGGCCGTTCCCCTCGAGTATCAGTATCCGGATGGGATCTACAACGCCGAAGCCCTCTTCGTCGCCGACGGATCGGTCTTCATCGTCACCAAGGATCCTGACGAGGCCCGTGTCTATCGAGGGGATGCGACCGGAGATGGGTCCACGGTTCAGACCATGGAACTCGTGACGGCCCTCCCTCTCGATGCGGAAGTCAGCGGCGCGGACATGTCGTGGGATGGATCGACGATCGCATTCCGCGGATACAAGACCGTGTGGATGTGGCATCGATCACCCGGGATGCCCGTCGCCGACGCCCTCGCAACCGAACCGTGCACCGCGCCGTCCCCGGACGAGGTGCAGGGGGAATCGATCGCGTTCCTCGCCGACGGGTCGTACAAGACCGTCAGTGAGGGTTCGAATCCCGATCTGCACGTAGTGGAGCGCGGCGCCTGACCTTCCTCCGCCGAAGACGACGGTCACCCTTCACTTATCCCGTCGACGCGCCGATACCTTCTGATGCAGTCCGGGGCCAGTCACATGCCGATCGCCATCGAGCGGTCCTTGATCCACCTGGTGGCATGGCTGTCCGGCCTTGCAGCCGTGGCGTACGTCGTCGTCGGGTGGCAGAGCGCTGAGTCGGCGTTGGTCATCGGAGCGATCGGACCGATCCTCGTCTCAGCCGTCGCCTTCACCTTCCTTCAGGTGAGATACGACCGTGTCCTTCCGCTGCTCGTCATCACAGCACTGGTGATCGTCGTAGAGGGCTGGATCCTCGGCCTCGAGGATGTCGCACACGCGGCCATCGTCCCGCTCGCCATCGTCGGCATCACCGGGGCGTTCTTCGTATCGAACCGGTTCGCCGTCCCATTCGTTGGCGCGTTCACGCTCGGCGTGTTCTTCTCCCGGCTCCACTTCCTTGGAGGTGACGTTCACTATCTCCAGGCCACGATCGCTGCAGGTTCGGTGGCATTCGGGGGGATGCTCGTGTCGTGGATCACGCGGGAATTCGAGCGTCGCGAGGAGCGTCACCACAGCCTCTTCCAACACGCCCCGGTGTCGCTCTGGAAGGAGGATTTCTCGAGTGTTGGCACCGAACTCGAGGCTCTCACCGACCGTGGCATCACCGATCTCGAGGAGTACCTCACGTCGAATCCGGAAGAGGTCCGGCGCCTCGCAACGCTCATCCGGGTCACCGATGTGAACGACGCCGCGGTTCGCCTGACCGAAGCTCCCAACCGGGGTCTGCTCCTCGGCAGCTTCAACATGGAAACGTTCTCACGCGGAGCTCTCGACTCATTCGTCGCACAGTTCCTGGGAATCGTCAAAGACACTGAGAAGGTGTCCACCGAACTCAAGGGCGGACTCACCGTGACCGGGCGCCCCATCGAAGCCCTCATCGTCTGGAGCGCGCCGCGGGTCGACGGCGTTCTCGATCTCTCCAACGTCACGGTCGCGATCGTCGACATCACACGACAGAGGGAAGCCGAGCGCAAGCTCCAGGATCTCATCCGCTCCAAGGACCAGTTCGTTGCAACGATCTCACACGAGCTACGAACACCTCTCACGGCGGTCATCGGAATCGCCGCGGAGTTGCGTGATGCGAACGGGTCCATCGACGAAGCGGAGCGGCACGAACTCCTCGGACTCGTCGCAGACCAAGGCCTCGAGGTGTCGCGCATCGTCGATGATCTCCTCATCGTCGCCCGCTCCGATGCGGGCAACCTCATCGTCGCGACCCGGCCGGTCGACCTTCGCGCGGAGGCCACGCGGGCCGCACAAGCGATCGATCCCAACATCACGATCGAATCGAGCGGGTCTCCTGTGGTCGTGGCAGATCCGCAACGGGTACGACAGATCGTCCGGAATCTGATTACGAACGCACAGCGATACGGCGGCCCGACGATCCGCGTCGTCGTCGTGGACGAGGGCGCACGCGGAACTCTCGAGGTGCGAGACGACGGCGAACAGCACTCCTCTTCGATAAGATCCGAGATCTTCGAGCCGTACACCAGGGCGAAACAACGTACCGGGGTGACCGCCTCCGTCGGACTCGGGCTCACCGTCTCGCGTCGTCTCGCCCGTCACATGGGCGGCGACCTGGTCTACGACCACGACGGCAGCGAAACCGTCTTCTCGCTCACTCTCGCTACGAGCAACCGCGCCGTGGCGGTTTCGTAGGAGTGTGCCGAGCAATGCCGTTGCCCAGATCGGCGGCCGGGCGCGCCGGGCGCAAGGATGAAGTTTCGCCACTCCTCGGGTCGGAATGGCGGAGCCGAAGCCACCGCGCATAGTGATGCCCGGTCGTCGAGATGGACGACATGTATTGCTCAGTGCACTCCCGGTTCAGTCCCCCGCCGAGCGATAAGTCAGGTACTCCGGCACCCACATCTCGGCGTCGATGGCCTCCTCGAGGTCGTCGACGGGTTCGGCGACTCCCTCGTCGATCGCTGCCCTGCCGACGGCGATCGCAACGGCGCGTGACACCGCTCGCACGTCATCGATATCCGGATAGAGTTGACCCTGTGCGATCAGGTCGTCGCCGGTCTGATCGGCGAGGGCGTAGGCGGCGGCGAGGAACATCCGATCGGTGACCTCACTCGCCCTGACCGTCAGCACCCCGAGGCCCATGCCCGGGAAGATGAACACGTTGTTGGCCTGCCCGATCCGGTGCGTGACCCCGTCGTACTCACAAGGAGCGAACGGGCTCCCGGTCGCGATGATGGCACGACCATCGGTCCAGTTGAGAGCCGCCTTCGGCGTCACCTCTGTATTGGCGGTCGGATTCGACAGCGGGAGGATGATCGGCACCTCCGTGTGGGCCGCCATCTCCCGGATAGCCCCCTCGTCGAACAATCCGGCGGTCCCGGAGACCCCGATGAGTACCGTCGGCTTCACATGCCGGATCACTTCAGTGAGCGTCGGGAGGCCGGCTTCCGTCTCCCATTCTGCGATCTCGCCGACCGGCGTGGCGAGGCGTCGCTTCACCTCGGTCAGATTGCGCCGATCGTCGACGAGGAGCCCGCGACTGTCGAGGACATGGTGACGGCCTCTCGCATCGTCAAGGTCCAACCCGGAATCCGTCATGGCGTGGGCGATCTGCTCGCGGATTCCGTAGCCCGCAGAACCTGCGCCCGCGATGACGACGCGATGATCCGCGAGGTTGCCGCCGATCTTTCGTGTGGCGGCGATCAGCCCGCTGACGACCATCGCTGCCGTTCCCTGGATGTCGTCGTTGAACGATGGAAGGAACCTTCTGTACATCTCGAGGTTGTGGAACGACGTCACGTTCGCGAAGTCCTCCCATTGGAGCAGCGCCTCGGGGAAGACCTCTTTGACGGCGTGTACGAACTCCGCGATCAGTTCGTCGTACGCTTCGCCTCTCAGACGGGTCTCCCGGTAGCCGAGATACAGCCGATCTTCGAGGAGCTCCGCGTTGTTCGTACCGACGTCGATGGAGATCGGCAAGCACCGAGCCGGGCTGATTCCGGCGGCGGCCGTGTAGAGGGCGAGCTTCCCAATCGGGATCCCAAGACCACCGGCCCCCTGATCGCCGATCCCGAGGATGCGCTCGTTGTCCGTTACAACGATCACCGGCGGCTCCTCGACGGACGTGGAGAGGAGCAGATCGGCAATGCGTCCCCGGTCGCGAGGCGTGACGTAGAGACCGTGGGCGGAGCGGTAGAGCCGACTCCAGTACTTGCACGTCGACGCGACGGTCGGCGTGTAGATGATCGGAACGGTCTCTTCGAGATTGTCCATGATGAACCGGTAGAAGAGGATCTCGTTGCGATCCATGAGGCTGTTCAGATAGATGTTCTTGTCGAGGTCCGTCACCTTCGCGTCCATCTGGGTTCGCACCCGGACGAGTTGCTCCTCGATCGTGGGTATGTGATCCGGCAGCAGGCCCCGTAAGCCAAATGCCCGTCGCTCGTCACGGGAGAACGCCGCACCCTTGTTCAGGAAAGCATCGTGGAGGAGAATCTCCCCGCGTTTCCTCACCGGCAGATAGCGTTCACCGGTCTCATGGTCAATGAGGGGCCGGAAGGTCATCAGTTCCTCCTGAATCGACGCGCCGAATCGGCGTTCATACTTCGGCAGCATATTCGCTGTGAATCAATCCACTAGGGGCCGTTTGGCCGGTTCGCGCATCGCGGCGACCAAACCGCTATCGGTTACCGTTCAGCCCATGTCTCACTTCAGGAGATGGATTTCCGACCTGCTCGCCCGGCGCGGCACGACTGCGTTCCTGTTGGCCGCCCTCATCCTCGGCGTCCTGGTCGGACTGGGAGGCGCCCTGCTCGTCTGGGCGATCGAGTTCTCTCACGACGCCTTCGGTGCTCTCGACAACGCTCTGGGATGGGGAAAGTGGTTCATCTTCCTCGCGATCCCGATCGCGCTCCTCATCTCATGGGGACTCGACCGCCGGTTCGGGCCCGGTGTCGCCAGCGGCGGTGTGACCGAAGCGATGGTGGGAGTCGGGCTCCACGGTGGCTATCTCCCCACGAGGTTGATCCCGGCGAAGATCATCGCCACCGCGGCAACGCTGGGGGCCGGAGGTTCGGGAGGACGAGAGGGTCCGATCGCACTCATCGGCGGGGCCATCGGGTCCTCGTTTTCCCGATATACGGGATTCGGTCAAGACCACGTGAGGAGCCTCGTCGCCGCCGGCGCAGGAGCGGGCATCGGGGCCTCGTTCAACGCACCGATCGCCGGGATGCTGTTCGCCATGGAGGTGATCCTCCGCTCCTTCTCCGTCCGTCATCTCAACGCCATCGTCATCACATCGGTGATCGCAGCGGTGACGACCCATCTCCTCGTCGGTGAAGAACGGCTCCTCACCTCACCGGAACACCAACTCAACGATCCACGCCAACTCGTCCTGTACGTCGCTCTGGCTCTCCTCGCCGTTCTCTTCGGGGTCCTGTTCTTGCGGGTCCTGTCGATCACGAGCGGCTACCGCCTGCCGGGGAACCTCCCGGGATGGTTCATTCCGGTCGGCGCCGGTCTCGGTGTCGCGGCGCTCGGCATCGCCGATCCGAAGGTTCTGGGGACCGGACAAGCCTTCCTCTCGAGCCTCCTTGCTGCCACGTCCAATACGGATCTCGTCTGGTGGTCGCTGTTCATCGTGGCCGCGCTCAAGATCATCGCCACGTCCTTGACGAGAGCCGGCGGAGGATCCGTCGGCACGTTCATGGCGGCGCTGTTCATCGGCGGTTCGATCGGCGCCGGATTCGCCACGCTCGTCGATCCGGTTTGGTCACTCTCCGAGATCGACCCGGGAGCATTCGCCGTCGTCGGCATGGCCGCGACGTTCGCCGCGGTTGCCAGAGCTCCGCTCACGTCGGTCATCATCGTGTTCGAGATCACAGGCGACTACGGCCTCGTCCTCCCGCTGATGCTCGGCGCCGCCTTCGCGACCTACCTCGGGGAACGGCTCCATGCCGACTCCGCCTACACGATCGCTCTTACCCGCTCCGGTATCCACCTCCCCACGATGCAGGACATCGACCTCCTCGACACGGTCGACGTGGCCGACGTGATGGCAGTGGTCGACGAAGCCGCGACACCATCGATGACCGTCGCCGGACTCAGAGAGCTGTTCGATCGCCACCACCACCACGGCCTCCCCGTCATCCTGGACGATCAGCTGATCGGCGTTGTCAGCCTCGGCGACATCGAGAACATCGACGACGAGGGACTCACCGTGGCCGACGTGATGACCCGCAACCCGATCACCGTCACGCCGGAGTTGCCGGTGTCGGCGGCGCTCGCACGGATGGCATCGTTCGGGCTCGGACGACTCCCCGTCGTCGACGACGCCAATCCGACGCTGGTCGTTGGCATGTTCCGGCGGGAATCGGTCGTTCGTGCCTACCACCACGCACTCGGGACCGCGACCGGTCGCGAGTTGTATCGAGAGCGCGTTCGCCTCCGCTCCCAACCCGGCGCCGCGTTCTTCGAGACCTCCATCGTGCGAGCCTCCCCCCTCGCGAATCAGAGCATCAGGGACGTCCCGTGGCCGGAAGGAGCCATCCTCGTCTCGATCCGACGCGACACGAGCGTGCTGATTCCCCACGGGAATACCCGCATCGAGCCCGGAGACAGACTGACCTTCTTCGGCACAGGAGCCGCCCGCGTCGACGTGGGTCACCTGATGGAGCCGACCGAGGAGCCTACGGGCGACTGGCGCACCCCGCGGTAGTCCGATGAGGTTGGCGCTGTCCGGTCGAACCGATACATTGACACCATGACCGATCGACCCATCGTTCCCGTCATCCTCTCCGGAGGAGCCGGCAGTCGCCTCTGGCCGGCGTCACGCAGCCGGCAACCGAAGCAACTGCTCTCGCTCGTAGAAGAGAGGACGATGCTCTTGATGACCATCCAGCGAACCGATGCCGTACCGGCGGCGGGGGCGCCGCTCATCGTGTGCAACGAGAGCCAACGATCCGGAGTCGAGCGTGAGCTTGCGAAGTCCCGACATCCTGGAGCCGCCCTGGTGCTCGAACCGGTCGGGAGGAACACGGCTCCGGCGACCGCCGCGGCGGCACTCCAACTCACCGCAGACGGCACCGATCCCATCCTGTTCGTGATGCCCGCCGATCACGTGATCAGAGATGAGCAGGCGTTCCGCAGGGCCGTGGATCTCGCCGCCGGGTTCGCCGAACAGGGGTACCTGTTGACGTTCGGGATAGACCCGACGGGCCCCGAGACTGGATACGGCTACATCCGGTTTGGTAACCGACTCGCCGAAGGCGTGCACATCGTCGAGGAGTTCCGGGAGAAGCCGGATGCTGCCACCGCCGAGGGGTACCTCTCGACCGGTCGCTACCTCTGGAACAGTGGAATGTTCATGTTCCGGGCTTCACGGTTCCTCGCAGAACTCGAAGCGCATGCACCCGACGTGCTCGATGCCGCTCGGGCCGCGCTCGCCGGCGCAGAACACGATGGGTCGGCGACACGTCTCGATGAGACCGCCTTCGCTGCGGCACCGTCGATCTCGATCGACTACGCCGTCATGGAACACACCACGTCGGCGGCCGTGGTGCCGATCCGTACTGGATGGAGCGACGTCGGATCTTGGACCGCGTTGTGGGAACTCGGCCGGCAGGACGATGACGGGAATGTGATTGTCGGCGACGTGGAGATCTTCGACGTCCGGAACAGCTATGTGAGAAGCGGCGGCCGTCTCGTGACGGCGATCGGTCTCGACGACGTCGTGATCGTCGACACACCGGACGCCACGCTCGTGAGCCACCGCGACCGATCACAAGACGTGAAGGTGATCGTCGATCGTCTCAGGGAGCAAGGACGGACCGAGATAGATACGGATGGTGCCGAGCTTCGACCGTGGGGCAGGTTCACAACGCTCGACCGGGGACCGGGGCACCGCGTCCTTCGTCTCCGGCTGGAGCCGGGCGCAACGATGCCGCTACGGACCCACGACAACCGTTCGGAACACTGGATCGTCGTCAGCGGGACCGCAAGAGTTCACGTCGGAGAGACGACACGCCTCGTCCCCGAACACGGATCCGTGTTCGTACCCGCCGGTACGCTTCACCAGATGGAGAACCCGTCTGAGACCGACCCCCTCGAGGTGATCGAGGTCGGATTCGGCACGGCCGGCGAAGAGGAGGAAGGATGAACGTCGCCTTGATCATCATCATCGTGATCGTCGCCGTCGGTGGCATGATCATGATCTCGCGCACAGGGAGCCAGCGCAAGAAGGAGGCGATCGCCGACCTGCAACGCGAGAAGGAAGCCCTCCACACCCCGGACATCATCGAACTCGTCAACGAGGAGGTCCGTGAGGCCGGCATCACCGATCTCCCCGGAGCCGAAGGCATCGATCCGGTCATCCTTCTGAAGGTGTGGAAGCGCGATCGCGATGACTGCGGTGACGGCGCACAGAGATTCGTCCTGGCGGATGGTGTGGAGCCGTCGGCAGCAACGGAAACCGACGTCGTATTCGAGTGCGTAGCCGAATAGCGAAGCGGCCCGGCACACGCCACGAACCCAGGGTTCTCGGCGTCCTATATGGCGCCGACAGCCCGCGGAATCGTTGACGCTGCAAACCCAGGGTTCTCGGCGTCCTATGTGGCGCCGACAGCCCGCGGAATGGTGCTGCTCCGGGATCTCTGTGTTCGTCGGACGGCCGGACGCTAGCCTCGAAGCGCATGAACGTCGTTGCCGTCTTCGGTGCATCCTCCCCCGTTCCGGGCGAACCGATCTACGACGATGCGATCCTGTGCGGACGACTCCTCGCGCAAGCAGGGTTCGCCGTCGCGACAGGTGGCTACGCAGGTTTGATGGAGGCGGTCTCGCTCGGTGCCTCCGAAGCCGGCGGTCGAGTCATCGGAGTCACCGTCCCCGACGTGTTCCCGGATCGCCCCGGCGGCAACGCCCACCTCACCGAAGAGACAAGAACCGCGTCCCTCCTCGAGCGCATCCACGAGATGGTTGACCTCTCGGTCGCCTCGATCGCGCTGCCCGGCTCTCTCGGAACGGCAACGGAGCTCCTCGTCGCGTGGAACCTCGCCTATGTGGCCCGATTCACCGGTGTGGTGCCGAAGCCGGTCATTGCCGTTGGAGAACAGTGGCGGCGACTGGTTCCGCTTCTCACAGAGGAGCTCCGGACAGACGGAGCGCTCGTGTCTATCGTCGACACCGTTGACGAAGCTGTGCAGATCGTCTCCGCGTCCGCCCGCGGTCAATGATCGACCTACGGGATCTGACGAAGGTC
>JAUVNV010000030.1 GCA_030599515.1 Acidimicrobiia bacterium | reverse complement strand
GGAGGAAGAGGAATCGGGGCTGGACTCCGCCTCGGGCTCGGACTCGGGCTCCGGTTCGCGCTCAGATTCTTGCTGGAGGCCGGTAACTGGCGGCTGGTCGCTCTCTCGCCCCCCTGCGTCGTCGCTGCGCTCTCCCGCGTCCCCCCGTCCATCCGCCGCGGGGACGGGTACAGGCTCGAGCTCGTACCTGACGGCCGGCGGCTCGGGGCTCTCTTGACCCCCTCCGTCGCCTTCGGCGACACCTCCCCCTGAAGGGGAGGAAGAGGATTCGGGCTCGGGCTCGGGCTCGGGCTCGGGCTGGAGGCTGGTGGCTGCTAGCTGGTCGCCCTCCTGCCCCCCTGCGTCCTCACCCGGCAACTCCTCGGGCTCCTCCCGATCCTCCCTCGGGGTGACCCAAGGATCCTCCGGCTCGTAGCTCGCAGCTCGCAGCTCAGAGCTCTCTCTCATCGCTTCTATTTCGGCGACCATCGCGTCGGCGTCTACCGGTTCGGTCGACATCACACGGGCCGCGGATACGATCTTCACGGAGCCCGCGTCATCGGGCCAGTGGGTACGCATATCTTCGGCTGGTTCGGCGGGCGTGGCGTCATCGGCCGGCTCCACACTCAAGTCTTCGGGGACCACGTCCGGTGCGGATACGACCTCGCTTCCGGCGATCGTGGCTCGGGCGGTCTCCAACTCGGCCATTAGCTCCGCACGGCGCAATTCAAGTGCGCTGGCGCGCTCCTGGGCGGCGTCGGCCTGGCGACGCGCCGCCGCCATGATCGAGTCAGATTCCTGACGGGCCGCCGTAACCAGCCGCTCGGCTTCGTCCCGGGCGCCGCCAACCGACTCATCGCGTTCTCGCCTGGCGTCACCGACCAATCTCGACGCCTCCCGCTCCGCTTCGGCCTGGGTGAAGAGCGCACGCTCGGTTGCAGCGATGGTGGCCGCCTCACTTGCTGCGACCGCCGACGCCAGCATCTCACTGCCATTCTCCCATGCGCTCCGCCGCGTCTCGTAGGCAACCACGCGAGCCGACTCCCGGAGTGAGCGAGATTCCTCGTCGGCTTCGGCGCGCCACCGGGCGGCGTCATCGGCGGCTCTTGATCTCATCTGCTCGGCCGCGACACGCGCCTCTTGCAGGATCCTCTTCACTTCCTCGCCGACGACATCCAACTCGGCAGCAAGATCGGCAGGCCGAGCGAGGCCGAGTTCGCTCATGCTGTCCTCGAGACTCTGGATGTGCCGTTCGAGCACTTCGATACGCGACTCGTTCGCTTCGCGGTATGCGTCGACCTGCCGACGGTCATAGCCCCTGCGGGCTATCTGGAACGCCTCGGTCCGATCATCGTGGGAGGTGGAATCGTCCATACGCTCAGGGTAATGAGACTTCGCAATCGTCCCGGGTATTCGACGTCGTCCGGCACCGGTCGTCTATTCGTAGTCGAGGTAGTCCAGTGCATCGTCGATGGTCTCGACGCGCACCACGATGATCTTGTCTCCGGCGGCCGCCACGGCGTCGTCGTAGTTCCCCGCCGGGATGAAGACGACCACCGCTCCGGCGTCGATCGCTGCGTGGACCTTCTGCGTGACGCCCCCGATCGCTCCGACGGTGCCGTCGTGCGAAATCGTTCCCGTGCCGGCCATGCGGAGACCTCCGGTGAGGTCCTCTTCAGTGAGTTGGTTCATGATCTCGAGGGTGAACATCATCCCGGCCGAGGGTCCGCCGATGTTCTGCGAATCCATGTCCACTTCGACGGGGAACTCGATGATCGGATTGTTGTTGTCGAGGAGCACACCGACCATCGGCCTCGACGGATCGTCAACGTGGACTCCAAGAACGATCTCGACCTCGATGACCGCCACATCCTCAGACTCGTCGATGATCCGCTCGATCGTGAGTGCGACGCGATCGCCGATCTCCTTGTCGGCCAGAGTGTCGATCACGTCGGAGCGGAACGCGACATGGTTCCCGTCGATGTCGATGATGATGTCGTTCGCGAGCAGCACGCCGTCGGCCGCCGAATCCGGGACCGTCTCGATCACGAGTGCGCCGGTCCCGATGTACGTGGGTTCGTATCCGAGTTTCGTGAGCGCCACGAATTGCGCATCGGTCTTCGACTGCTGCATCCGGGCCAGATTCTCACGACGGAGATCCTCGGGTGAGATGCCGGTGGGACGGATGTTCTGACGAGGAGCGACGCCGATCTTCGGGTTGATCTGCGCGGCGATGTATTCGAATAGATTCGCCTCGCGCAGCGACACGGTGAGGAAGAACATCTCACCATCGATGACCTCATCCTCACCGATGACGTGAACGAAGTCGGACGTGTCGTAGAGGGGTCCCGGCGACAGCGTGTAGTACGCGACCTTGATCGGCCACGCGATAGCGATCGCTATTCCGATCACCATGAATACGGCGGCCAGAACGAAGGGCCACTTGGGAATGCGGTAGCGCTCCGACACGCCGGGCTCGGGAGTGTCGGGTCGGTCCGTTTCCATCATGATCGTGTCGTCCATCATCAGCGAGGTTACCGATGGTCGAGATTTGCCACGACCGTCAAGCGATGCGGCGGCCTGCGATCAGTTCGGCCTGGACAACGATTCGGTATCGCGCCGACCCCCGGGGGTGGCACGCGAACATCGTGACGATCGGCTTGCCAACGTCATACGAGATCCAGAGCTCATCGGACTCAACGATGAAACTGTCTGACACCTTGTACATGACCTCGAATCCTGATCCGTCTTCGATGTAGACCAGATCGCCGATCTCGAGGCGATCCAGATCCCAGAACGGCGCGGAGTGAGTAGTCCGGTGGCCGGCAAGCACGACGTTTCCAGGTCCGCCGACCGTCGACGTCCCTGCCCACTGGGCCACGCCACGGTCGATGACGGACAGAGCGATTCCGGATCGGATCGTCTCGTCGAGATCGATCGCAGGGATCCTGATCCTCGACACGACGACGCCGGATTGTTGAGTGCGGTGAAATGAAGGTTGGCGCGCCGACGCCGGAGTGGCGTCTTCGGGCGACGTCGCGACAGCCGGCAGCGCCGAGAACGCACCGAAGACAAGACCGAACACGACCATCAAACGAATCGTCGATCTCACAGGCCTCATTGTCGTCCACATCGGCCGATGTTGACTCCCGCTTGAGTCGCCCGGCCGGCCACAACGCGAACGAAAGGGTCGAGCCTGCACGCTCACCACCCTAATGCCGCAGGTGACCGATCCGGATGCCCGGGGTACTGACAACCGACAACCGCCGGCTACAGATCCATCTCTTCGCCGAGGTAGGCCTTGATGACGTTCGGATCGCTCTGGATGTCTGCGGGGGTCCCGACGGCGATGCGCTCGCCGAAATCGACAACCATCACGCGGTCGGCGATGTCCATCACCAGGCCCATGTCGTGCTCGACGAGGATCATCGTGATCCCGAGCTCTTCGCGAATGTCGAGGATGAACCGGGCCATGTCCTCGGTCTCCTCGAGGTTCATGCCTGCGACCGGCTCGTCGAGCAACAGCAGCTCCGGCGCCATGGCCAGGGCGCGACCGAGCTCGACCCGCTTCTGGATCCCGTACGGCAGCATCGCAACGTGATACTTGCGCCATCGGGCGATCTCGAGGAGATCGATGATGTCCTCGACGACCGCTCGATTCGCGAGCTCTTCCTTCTTCGCCGGTCCGATCCAGAGGGCGCCATCCCACCACGAGGTCTTCGTACGGACGTGGCGGCCGAGCTCGATGTTCTCGAGCACCGTCATGTGAGCGAAGAGCTCGATGTTCTGGAACGTGCGGGCGACTCCGAGTTCGGCGATCCGGTCGGGCCTCCGACCCAGGATCTCTTCACCCTTCCAACGAATCGAACCCTCCTGCGGCTTGTAGACGCCGTTGAGGCAGTTGAAGATGGAGGTCTTCCCGGCACCGTTCGGCCCGATGATGGCGAAAAGCTCCCCATCGTCGACGTGGAAGCTCACGTCGTCGAGAGCCTTGAGCCCCTTGAACGACAAACTCACGTCCTCGAATTCGACGAGATGCTCGTAGTCGCCTCGTTCGGCCCCGTGATCGAACCGGAGAGCGGTCCTGCGCGAGGTCACGACAGCCACCGCTTCCGTCGCTTGTAGTGCTTGACGTCGCGGAACGACTTCCGCTCCCCTTCGCCGTGGAGTCCGAGGTAGAACTCCTTCACGTCCTCATCGCCGAGGAGTTTCTGCGGATCGCCGTCCATCACGACCTTGCCGGTCTCCATGATGTATCCGTAGTTCGCGATCGACAGGGCCATGTTGGCGTTCTGCTCGATGAGCAGCACCGACGTGCCCTGACGATTGATGTCCACGATGATGTCGCGGATCTGCTGCACGAGCATCGGGGCGAGTCCAAGCGTCGGCTCATCGAGAATCAGGAGCCTCGGATCGGCCATGAGCGCACGGCCGATCGCGAGCATCTGCTGCTCACCACCCGACAGGTACCCCGCGGTGTCCTTCCGGCGGCCTTGGAGCACCGGGAACAGGTCCATCACCCGTTCGTGAGCCGCCGCCACCGAGGCCTTGTTCGAGTTCGTGAAGGCACCCGTTCGGAGATTGTCGTCGACGGTCATCTCGGCGAAGATCCGCCGGCCCTCGAGCACCTGCGCGATCCCCATCTTCACGATCGCCGCCGGATCCTTGCCGTCGATGCGTTCGCCGTCGAAGGCGACGGATCCCTTGGTGATGTCGCCTTCGTGGATGTCGAGGATGCCCGTGATGGCCCGCAGCGTCGTCGTCTTGCCTGCGCCGTTAGCACCCAGCAGGGCGATGATCTCGCCATCGGGCACGTTCAGCGAGAGACCACGCAGCACGAGGACGACGTCGTTGTAAACGACCTCCAGGTTGGCGACTTCGAGCATCCGTTCCTCTCGTTACTGGTCGGTTGGTGGCCGGACCCGGAGGCCCGGCCACCCGGCTGCTTGTTCTACCCCTCGATCGTGTAGCAGGCCTCAGTGAACTCGAATGCTTCTGCCGTCGGACCGACGAAGTCCTCTTGAACGATCACGGCGCCCGAGCCGCCGGCTAGGAGATCCTCTTGGTTCGGCCGGTACAGCGTGATCGATCGCTGCACCTGGTCGGCCGTGCTTCCCGTGTAGTTCTCGGGAGGCGCGATGCCCATGAAGTCCATGTCGCTGATCGAGTAGAGCGCGTTGAACACGCCTTCTCGTGTCATGTCGCCGTTGGCGTACGCCTTCCGCAGCGCCGCTTCGACGATCATCGCCTCGACGACGCCGAGCGTGATGTAGTCCTTCAGAGGCTCCGTGGATCCCGCCTCCTCATAGAGCTGATGGATGAGCGCCATGCCGGCCGACTCGCTGCCCCACGGCTTCGAGTAGAAACCGCCGTACCAGTCACGCTGGATCGGCGCGGCGATCGGGGAATCGGGGCCGATGAACGCGGGATTGTACGTCGGTCCGGCACCGGTCCACCTTGCCTCGAAGCCCTGCTGGAGCGCTGCCCCGTAGACCTCGCCGAACGTCGGGGGCGTCGTCGTCACGAACACCATGTCCGCTCCGGATTCGACGATAGCGCTGCCGATGGCCGCGTTGTCTTGACCCGGGAGGATCTTGCCCTTGCCGTCGTAGACGACCTCGATACCGTTGCTCGCTGCCCACTTGAGCGCGCCCGCGACCGAATCAAGACCGAAGTCGCCGGGGAGCGAGGCCACTGCGAGCGTCGGTGCGTCGTTCCCTCCCTTGGCTTCCTCGTCCTTCAACCAGTCGAGGAGGCTCATCGCCTCGAGACAGTACGGGGCGCCCGTGTGAACGATCCCGGGAGCGACGTTCGTGTCGGTCCACCCTGAATACCAGGTCGCGGGAACGAGGATCATGTGGTCTTCTGCGAGATCCTCGGCGATCGACAGGTTCGTGTCTGATCCGGTGCCGTGGCTGATCGCAACGACCTGGTCGCGGATCTCGTCGTACGCAGCAATGTGCTGCTGGGGATTGTAGGCCGTGTCGCGGGTCACCATCTCGACCATGAAACCGTCGCCGATCCCGCCGTTGGCATTCACGTAGTCCCAGTACATCTTCTGACCGTCGATGATCGGATTGACGAGAGCAGCGAAGGCCGCGAAGTTGGTGAGGTCCGCCAACTGACCGATCTTGATCGTCTTGGCTTCGACATCGACCCCGAAGTCGACCTTGAGTTCTACCATCTCAGCCGCAGTTGTCGTCGTCTCTGCCGCCGCGGTTGTCGTCGTCTCTGCCGCCGCGGCCGTCGTTGTCGTCTCTGCCGCCGCCGTCGTCGTCTCTGCCGCCGCCGTCGTCGTCGTGTCGTCGCTGTCGCCTCCGCATGCCGCTGCGATGAGCGTCAACACGAGCACCAGGACGAAGATTCTTGTCTTCTTCACTGTCTCCTCCTCCGGTCCGACTTTTGTACCCCGGCCACGGGCGATCGGACGATTGCTAGTAGGTGAATGGCCACGATTTCCAGTAGTTGCGGATACGAATCCAGATACCGTACAGACCGAGCGGTTCAAAGATCAGGAACCCGATCAGCAGCAGCCCGTACAGCAGCACGTTGAATTGAGCGACATTGAGGCCGGGGGACGTGCCCGGAAGCGTTGAGATGATCCCCGGATCGTCGATCCCGGTCGAGACGAAGATGCCTGCCACGGAGGCGAAGAAGCCGGTCCCCGTTTCCACCGTCGATGCGAGCAGACCCGTGAAATCCTGCACGAGGCGTGGCAGGATGATCACGAAAGCGGAGCCGAGGAGCGTGCCCGTCACAGTTCCGAGGCCTCCGATGAGCAGGATCGCCACGAATTGGATCGACATGAGCAGCGAGAAGGTCTCGGGGACAAGGCGGCCGATGAACGCACCGAGAAGCGCACCCGTCACACCGGCGAACGCCGACGAGAGGGCGAATGCGACCAACTTGTTGCGGGCCTCTGCGACGCCCATGACCTCGGCGGCGATGTCCCGATCTCGGATCGCCATGAAGGCCCGGCCGACCCGGGTGCGCTGGATGTTCTTCGCGATGATCACCGCCACGATGATGAATGCGAGCATCAACAGATAGGTCTTGGCCTCGCTCGTCATCTCCACGCCGAACCACGTCCCATCTGTCGTGAAGTCGACGAGCGGCATCTCCTCTTTCCAGATCCGGAACTCGAATCTCGGGAGTTTGCGGCCCGCCTGGGAACCGCCGGTAATGAATGCCACGCTGCGGAAGATCCACTCGCCGATGAAGACGAGACCGAGTGTCACGATCGCGAGGTAGATACCACGCACTCTGACCGCGGTCGGTGCGATGAGCGCACCGATCACTGCTGCGACGATGCCGGCGGCTGGGAGCCAGACCCAGATCGGCAATCCAAGACCCCAGACCCCCTTCCCGACTTCCCCACCTAGGACCGCCGCCGTGTAAGCACCGATGCCCACGAAGAAGGCGTGACCGAGCGAGACCTGGCCGGCGAGTCCGGAGAGGATGTGGAGACCGAGCGCGCCGATGGCGTAGATCGCCACCCGGCTGAGAATCTTGAGCCAGTCGTTGTCGGCGAGGAATCCGAGGCCCGGAATGATCCCGAACGGAATGGCGACGAGTACCCCGAGAAAGACGAGCGCGGCGATCTTCTGCGTCCACGTTGGCAGCAGCGACATCTCCGATGCGTACGACACGAAGAGGCGAGGTCGGGTTCTCATACGCGTCGGATCTCTTCCGTGCCGAACAGCCCGTATGGCCGGATCAGCAGCACCACGAGCATGACGAGGTAGGGCATGACGCCGGAGAATCCGAGGCCGAGGAACGACCAGGTCGCTCCGGTGAGGTAGACCCCGGCGTAGGTCTCGACAAGGCCGACGATGAATCCGCCGACGACGGCGCCTGTAATCGAGTCGAGTCCGCCGATCACGATCGCCGGCAGCGCTCGAAAGGCGAAGAACGCTGTGCCGCCACTGACACCGATCGACGCGCGGGGGAACATGGACGAGAAGATGCCTGCGACTGCGGCCAGACCGGCACCTATCGCCCATGCCATCGCGAAGATTCGACCGGCGCTGATCCCCTGGGCCATCGCGGCTTCCTGGTCGAACGCGGTGGCCCGCATGGCAACGCCATATCGAGTTCGGAAGAACAGTGCGATCCCGACCAGGCAGATGATCGTCACGAGCAAGGTCGCGATCTCCGTCTTCGCGACGATCGCCGGGCCAATGTTGACGACGTCGGCGCCCCACGGATCCCCGAGCGGGCGAGGGCTGCTGCCGATGAAATCATCGGTGATCGTTCGGATCACGATGTCGAGTGCGATCGTGATCATCACGACCGAGAACAGCGGCTCGCCGATCATGGGACGGATCGCGAGCCGTTCGAGCACCAGTCCGACGACCGCGGTGATCAGGACGGCGACCAGCGCGGAGAGGATCCACTGCATCGTGGTCGGCAGGAAGGTCACGTAGCGACCGGGGAAGTTGATGACCGTGGCGAGGTAGGCAGCGAAGAATGCACCAAGCGCTGCCAGTGCGCCGTGGGCGAAGTTGAGGACCTGGGTCGCCTTGTAGATGAGGACGAGGCCGAGGGCAAGGAGGGCGTAGATGGCACCGAGAGCGATGCCGCTACTGGTCGCGTTCGCAAACTTGTCGACGGCCTCCTGGCCACCGGCCTGAGCGAAGACGAGGAGCCCGGAGATCATGGTCTGTACATCTCCGTGATGAGGTCGGAGAACATGTCCTCCATCGTCTTGCGCTTGATCTTCTGTGTGGCGGTCAGTTCGCCGTCTTCGTGGTCGAGTTCCTTCGGAATCATCCGGAACTTCTTGATCTGCTCGACGCGGGCGAACTTCTCATTGGTCTCGTCGACGATGCCTTGCACCAGTTCGATAACTTCCGGCTTCTCCGACAGATCCCGGTACGTCGTATAGGGGATCCGCTTCGACAGGGCCCAGTTCCCGACGACGTCGTACTCGATCGCAATGAGCGCCGTGAGGAACTTGCGCCCGTCGCCGATCACCATGGCTTCCTTGATGAACGGCGACGTCTTGAGGCTGTTCTCGATCTCGGACGGGGAGATGTTCTTGCCACCCGACGTGATGATGATGTGCTTGATCCGATCGATGATCTTGAGGTGAGTCCCGTCGACCCACACGCCGACGTCGCCGGTCATCAACCACCCGTCATCGGTGAACGTCTCGGCCGTCGCCTCCGGCTTGTTCCAGTAGCCGAGGAAATTCCCGTCGTGCTTCGTCTGGATCTCGCCGGTCTCCTCGTCGAGGCGGAGCCCGATGCCGGGGTACGGTTCGCCGACGGTTCCTACCTTGTTGCTGCCGTGAAAGTTGAGCGTCGCAACGGCAGCGTTCTCGGTCATCCCATACAGCTCGACCATCGGGACACCGAAGCCCATGAAGAATTCGATGACCTCCGGGGCGATCGGTGCAGCACTCGTCCCGGCCCAGCGGCAGCGTCGGAGGCCCACACGCTCCTTGAGAGCACGGAACATCAACGGGTTACCGAGCCAGTAGGCGAGGCGTGCGCCGATCGTGTAATTGCCGCCGTTCTTGATGCGACTCCTGCCGATGTAGGCGGCGAGCTTGTAGCCGATGCCGTTCACCAGTCGTTTCATGAACGTGGCGTCGTTCAGTTTGATGAGGATCGTGGCGTGGATCTTCTCCCAGATGCGCGGCACCGCGAAGAACAGCGTCGGTTGGATCTCCTGGAGGTTGACCTGCACGGTCTCGATCGACTCGGCGAAGTTGAGCACCGCGCCGGATGAACACATCGTCCAGGTCGACATGATCCGTTCTGCAATGTGACCGAGCGGGAGGTACGTCAGGACCATGTCGTGTGGGCCGGGCATCCTGCCGTCGGCGGTGCGGTTCTCGGCGAGGATGATGGTTTCGATCGCGAACGTCGCGTTCTCGTTGCTGAGCATCGCACCCTTCGGCGGCCCCGTCGTTCCCGAGGTGTAGACCAGCGTCACGATGTCGTCCGGCTGAGCTTCGGCCATGGTCGCGGCGACGGTGCCGGGATGCTCGTTGCGATGGGCCCGGCCGAGGTCCTGGAAGTCATCCCAGAACATCAGTCGGTCGTCGTCGTATGAGCGCAGGCCTCGCGGCTCCAGGTAGATGATCGTCTTGACGTTGGGGAAGGCGTCGGGGCCCGCCTCGACCACCTTGTCGACCTGTTCCTGATCCTCGGCGAGGTGGATCTTGGCTCCGGAATCGTTGACGAGATACTGGACCTCGGCCATAGGGTTCGTCGGGTACAGCCCCGTCGACATCGCACGGATGGCAACGGCTGCCAGGTCGACGATCACCCACTCGGGGCGGTCTTCGGAGTGGATCGACACGACGTCGCCGCGCTGCATGCCGAGAGCAAGTAACCCGTGTGCCGTGACGACGATCTCCTCCCACAAGTCCGACCAGGTCCGCTCCTGCCAGATTCCGAGGTCTTTGTCACGCATCGCGACGGCATCAGGCGTGGAGTGGAACCGCTCTCGCACCATGAGCGAGACCGTGCGGTACGCGCCGGAGAGATCGGGCTGATCCACGCGTTCGAGCGTCGTCGTCACCGGTCCGATACCTCCCACTCGCCGAGTGTCGAGCCAGCCTAGATGGTTGAGCCAGGACGTGCGCCAGCCGCACCATGACGCTGCGAACCCAGGGTTCTCCACCTCGTATACGCGGCCGACAGCCCACAGTTCGCAACACGCCACGAACCCAGGGTTCTCTGCGTCCCATATGGCGCTGTGAACCCTGGGTTCGCAACGTCATGGGGTGCCGACGGTCGGAGGAACGCGACGATCAGTCGGGCCGGCGGCCGACGACCATCTCTGCGGCCTCACGGACCGAGGGGTTGCGGTCCGTCGCCGCCGCCCGTATCGCCGGCTCCACGGCCGGATCGTCGAAGACCGTCAAGGCAACGACCGCTCGTCGCCGCACCTGGGGCGGTGCGGCAGTGACGAGCGCGAGAAGTACCGGCAGCGCCGCGTCGTCGCCGATCGCCCCGAGGGCAGCTACCGCTGCTTCCCGAGTCGCCCGGTCAGCATCGCTCGACGCGAGATCTGCAAGCCACGGCACCGCCGACCGATCGCGCAGTTCCCCGTACGCCGTGGCGACGGCCTCAACGACCCGTGGATCGCCATCGTCACGGGCACGTGCGAGAACAGCCGCGCCCACGTCGCCGGCACCACCGAGAGCCTCAGCGGCCATCGCTCGGACTGCGCCGTCTTCGTCCTCGATGGTGAGACGACCGACCTCCACGATCGAGTCGTCGTCGAGACCGGCTGCGACGCACGTGGAGATCGCGAGGCGGCGCACGGCCGCATCCCCATGGATGAGAAACGGAACCGGATCGTCGAGCAGACGGACCAATGCCTCCCGATGTGCGTTCCGGGTTCCGTCAGGAGTGATGGAGGTCCTCCCTCACCCACTCGGCACCCCCCGGCCAGTGCTCCTTCTTCCAGATCGGCGCCCGCGCCTTGACCTCGTCGATGAGATAGCGCCCGGCCTCGAACGCGTCACCCCGGTGTGGCGACGAGACCGCGACTGCGATCGAGATCTCACCGACTTCTAGTTCGCCGACGCGGTGGATTGCGGCTACCCGACGCACCGGCCAGCGGTCCCGTACTTCTGCAACGACTTCCGAGATCTTGTCGACGACCTGCTCGTCGTAGGCCTCGTATTCGAGATGGGTCACTCCGGTCCGTCCCGGCGAGTGATCGCGCACGGTTCCGACGAACAACACGACGGCACCGGACTCGGGTGCCGAGACCGCGGCGACGATCGCAGAAGGATCGACCGGATCGGATGACACGGCGATCAGATCTGACTGCGGGGATAGGTGATGTGAGGGCATACAATCGACTCCGTGGACGACACTACCAATGGAAGCGCGCCAGAAACACCGGAGCACGGGCCGGTCGACGCTGAGTCCAGTTCGTATCTGACACCCTGGAGTGTGCGAGCGCCCGATCCTGCGCCGACGTCCGACCACACCGACCGTCAGACGCTGGACGCACCGCACCGCGGGCACATCTCGACTGGAGTCGTAGCGTTCATCTCTGCCGTGCTCGGCGCCGTAGCCGTCGTCGGCATCCTCGCCCTCCTCGGCCTGTTCTCGGCCGACACGAGCGAGATCGCCGCACCACCGATCGAGGCGGACGGAACGACCACAACAACGACCACCACGATTGTCCAGCAGGTCACCAACGAGATCATCACGAACGGCGGGGACGTCGGCATCGCCGAGGCCGTGGCCGCCAAGGTCGTTCCATCCGTCGTAACCGTTGAAGTCGGCAATCTCGAAGAGAACGTCCTGACTCTCACCGGGAGCGGCTCGGGAGTCATCCTGCGCGACGGGTTCATCGTCACCAACCACCACGTCATCGAGAATGCGACCGTCACCCGGATCGTTCTCCAGGATGGACGAACCTACGACACCGAGATCGTCGGCTCCGATTCGTACACCGATCTCGCCGTTCTCAAGGTCGACATCGAAGGCCTTCCCCCGATCGATTTCGGCTCTACGGATGACCTGACCATCGGCCAGTTCGCCGTCGCCGTCGGGAACCCGCTCGGTCAGATCGGCGGCGCTTCCCTCACCACAGGAGTGATCTCGGCACTCTCCCGGAGGGTTCAGTTCAGCGACCAAACAGACCTCTACGGCATGCTTCAGACCGATGCCCCCATCACCTCGGGATCGAGCGGGGGCGCCCTCGTGAACGCCGATGGAGACCTCATCGGGATCACATCGGCCATCGGTGTGGGCCGCGGCGGCGCCGAGGGTATCGGGTATGCGATTCCCGTCGATCTCGTCCGGCGCATCACCGATGAGATCATCGAGACGGGAACGGTCCGCCACGGCTTCATCGGCATCTACGGCGCCGACCACGTGGAGACGGCGGATGACGGCGCTATCACCCCGTCCGGCGCCGAGATCGCCCAGCTCTGGGATGGCGAAGAGGGATCGGCGGCCGGGGAGGCTGGATTCGTTGCCGAGGACGTCATCGTCGCGGTCGAGGGGATCGAAATCACGACGATGGAGGATCTCGTCGTCGTGATCCGTCTCTATCACGTGGGCGACGAGATCAACGTCACCGTGCTGAGGAACGGAGATTCGATCACCGCAGCGTTGATTCTGGACGAGCGGCCGGAGGATCCCGCACCGATCACCGACGAAGAGACGTCCGGTGACGGGTGACCTCCCGTTCAGCGGCGACGGCGATGACCTCTTCGCCCAGATGTTCCGCATGTTCCAATCGTCGGGACCGGTCAACTGGAAGCTCGCGAGGGAGCTGACGAAGAACCTCGCCGGGGAGCGAGAACCCATCGAGCCCGACATCGCAGAGGAGTACCGGGAACTCGCCCATGTAGCCGAGTTGCGAATCGAGGCCACGGCCAACCTGCCGGCGCCGTCTCCCGGAGATCTCAACCCCACCGACCGGGCAACCTGGGCCTTGGAGAACGAGCAGACCTTCCGCGTCCTCATCGAGCCCCTCGGCGACAAGATCACCGGCGGCTTCGCTGGACTCCCCGGCGCCGATTCGTTCGGCCGGATGGGAGCGATGCTTCAACCCCTCGGGCCGGCCCTTCTCGGCATGCAGGCCGGCACGATGATCGGGTTCATGGCACACCGTGTCCTGGGACAGTTCGACACGGGGATCCCGGCCATCGACCACGACCAGCCGTACCTGATCGTCCCGAACGTCGAGGCGTTCGCGTTCGAGTCGGAGGTCGACCCGCGCCAGGTCCGCTTGTGGGCCGCACTCCACGAGATGCTCTTCCAGCGACTCATGGAAATCGAGTGGCTGAGAGGCCACTTCGTATCCGTGGTCGAATCCTTCTACGCGACCGTCGAACTCGATCTGTCCGATGTCATGGGGCAGATCGGCGCCCTCGAAGACCCGGAACGGATCCAGGAGCTGCTCGGTGAGGAGGGCGCCTCGGCCCCGGCGTTGTTGAAAGGCACCTCCGACCCGGAGCGCCTCGCCGCGATCCAAGCGTTCACCGCCTACGTCGAGGGTTACGGCGACCATCTGGTCCGCAAGGCAGGGGCGGAAGTTCTGCCGGATCTCGATCGAATCGAGACGGCGAACGCCCGCCGCCGATCGGAACCCGACCAGACCGAGCAGTCCCTCCAGCAGGTGGTCGGCCTCGAATTGCAGCGGCACCGCGCCGGCGACGCGGCCGCCTTCTGCACCGAGGTCGAGGACCGATGGGGCGAGAGCACCCTCGATCGGGTGTGGGAACAGCCGGGCAACCTCCCGACCCTGACGGAACTGACCGATCCCGTCGGCTGGGCGGCACGCGTGATGATGGACCAATTCGAGTTGTGAGCTTCGATCCGGAAGCTCTCAACTCGAAGCCAACAGCTCACAGCTGACATCCAACAGCCAAACCCGCGTCTTGCTGTCCGCTGTCCGCTGTCTGCACCTGACCAACTAGTGCTGTGTCCACGAACGTTCGGGGTGTCGATGTCGAGTCAGGGGCGTTGGGCGC
>JAUVNV010000139.1 GCA_030599515.1 Acidimicrobiia bacterium | reverse complement strand
GGACCACCGATGCCCGGAGACCCGTGGGTTGGTCCTCCCACGGCGGCGAAGACCTCGCCGAAGTGTCTCCGGGTTTCACTCTGCCTGGAGGCGTATGACAGCCGAGTTCCGGCTCGCGTTCTACAACGACTTCGACCTCGACGAGGTCGTTGCCATCGCCCGAGCGATCCGACCGGACGACTTCATCTCGGTCGCCGACCTGCGCGACTGGAACGACAATCAGCAGCGGGCGGGCCGCCTGTCCAGTCGATGGCTGGTCCACCACGACGACGTTGTCGTTGGGTCCGGGTACGTCGGTGAATCCCCGTGGCTCGAGCGAACGATGATGATCGTCCATGTCATGGTCCATCCGGAGTACCAGCGAAGGGGCCATGGCCGTGATCTGCTCGAGCGCGCGGAAACCACAGCGGCCGAACACGGGGCCGAGAGAGTCATCGGCTGGACTGATGAGACGAGACCGCGAGCGATGCGCATCCTCGAGCGAGCAGGGTTCCGTGAGAACGACCGGGAGTGGCAATCCACGCTCGATCTCGGTTGTTTCGATGTCACGACCTGGCAGGACACGATCGATCGGGCTACCGCATCAGGGATGCGGATCATATCCCTTGCGGTGCTTTCCGAGGAGCGTCCCGACTGGAAGCGGGAACTCCACCGTCTCTATGCGGATATCGAGGCGGACGTGCCAACACAGTTCCCACTCATGGAAATGCCGTTCGACGACTTCGAAGCCTTGATCCTGGGTCGCCGACTCGTCGCCGACGGATTCCTCGTCGCAATGGACGGAGATCAACTGGTTGGTCTCACCGAGCCACAACTCGTCGATGACGATCCGACGGCGGTTGCCCAGGAGATGACCGGCGTGAGATCGGACTACCGGGGTCGCGGGATCGCAACCGCGCTGAAGGTGACGGCGGCTATCTGGGCGAAGCGAAGAGGGTTCACCTCGATCCGCACCGACAACGCCCAGTCGAACGCGCCGATGCTCGCAGTCAACGCCCGGATCGGGTTCGAACGAGATCACGCGACCATCGAGTATCTGAAGGTTCTGTAGGGTCGTGGTCATGGAATGGACGACCTACCTCGAGCACATCCGAGCTGACGCCGCCCGACTCTCTGAAGTGGCGGATCGCGGATTGGATGCCGACGTTCCGTGTTGTGAAGGATGGACCGTTCGCACATTGATCGAACACGTCGGCGATGTCTATGCCGAGAAGGCAACGATCGTCGACGAAGGCTGGACCGAACCACAAGACCACCGACACGGCGTTCCCGGCGATCCCGTTGTCGAGTGGTTCGATGAGTCCGCCGCTCGTCTCCTGGATGTGCTGTCGGCCCACGATCCGGCGGAATCGGTTTGGACATGGTTCGACGCCGACCAGACGGTCGGATTCTGGTACCGCCGGCTCGCCCAGGAGTCGCTGGTCCACCGGATCGACGCCGAGCAGGCCCACGACCTCCCCTCGATCATCGACGAGGCGCTGGCGGCCGACGGCGTCGACGAGATCCTCACCGTGATGATGTCGGATGCTCCGACCTGGGGCAGCATCGCCCTCGAAGAGCGAAGTGTCCGGATCGAGGTGCCGGGGCGGTTCTGGTCCGTACGGCTGGGCCGGTTCTCCGGCACCTCACCGCTCACCGGCAACACCTACACGGATCTTCCGGCGCTCGAACTTGTTGACGGTGAGACTTCGTCGCATGCCACCATCTCCGGCACGGCGGGGGAGATGGATCGATGGCTGTGGGGGAGAGGGAGTCTCGACGATCTCACCGTGGAAGGGGACCGCGCCATCGCGGAAGCCGTGCGCACCGTCGCCGAGGAGGCCACGCAATGACCACGCCGTTCATCGGATCGGAGATCGGACAGCTCCGCACCGTCATGGTGCACCGACCGGGGATCGAGATCGCTCGCATCACGCCCGAGAACAAGGAGGCGCTGCTCTTCGACGATCTCCTGTGGCTCGAACGGGCACAGGAAGAGCACGACGTCTTCGCGGAGATGCTGCGATCCCGTGGATCTGAGGTTCTCCTCTTCGAAGAACTGCTCTGCGATGTGCTCGAGGACGAGTTCGTGAGCGACTCGCTCATCGACTCGGTGTTCAACCCGGCGCGGGTCGGACCTCGGGTCGCGGATACGATGCGAGTGGCGCTGCGAGAGCGACCTGTGGAACAAGTCCGCGACATCCTGATCGGTGGACTCCTCGAATCCGAGCTCGAGGAGTGGGGCGTCGACCACCTCTTCGCCGACCTCGTCGCCGACCGCTTCCACTACGTGTTACGCCCGCTGCCGAACCTGCTGTTCATGAGGGACAACACCGCATGGATCGGCAACGGTCTTGTTCGAAGCGTCCTCGCCACGCCCGCGCGACAGGCCGAGTCGACACTTGTGCGTGCCGTCTACGATCACCACCCGCGTTTCGCGGAACTCGAAGCGCCCGTGTGGTTCGGCGACGGACCCGACGAGCGATTCCCGGCAAGTATCGAGGGCGGCGACGTGCTCGTGCTCTCGGAGACGACGGTGATGATCGGCCTGGGAGAACGGACCGCTCCGGCAGCCGTCGAGATCCTGGCTACGAACCTCTTCGAACGTTCTTCGGTCGAGCGTGTCATCGTCGTGCATCTCCGCAAAGAGCGAGCGGTCATGCATCTCGACACTGTTTTCACCATGGTCGACGAGAACAAGTTCAACGTGTTTCCCGGCGTTCTCGACGGCGTCGACGTGCACGTCATTCGACCGGGTGTGATCCGTCCGCTCGAGATCGAAACCTGCAGCGACCTGGCATCGGCGCTCCGTGCTGCTCTCGATCGTGACGATCTCGAGTTCATCCCGACCGGCGGCGACGCGATCGGGAGGCTCCGAGAGCAGTGGGATGACGGCAACAACACATTCGCCGTCGCCCCCGGCGTGGTCATCGCCTACCGGCGCAACCAGGAGACGAACCGGCGTCTGCGGGACCACGGCATCGAGGTCCTCGAACTCGATGCTTCCGAACTCGGCCGAGGCCGGGGTGGCAGCCGCTGCATGACCCAGCCCATTCTCAGAGATCCCCCTTCATGAGTGACCTTGTCACCGTCGCCGTCTACCCGACCCGATCTGACGCCGAGATCGTCAGGGCCCGCCTCGTCTCCGATGGCATCGAGGCGATCGTGATCGCGGACGACGAAGGTGGATTGAATCCGGGGTTCTACTCGAAATACGGGGTTCGGGTCGTCGTGGCATCCGGGGATCTGACGAGTGCCCGCGAATCCGTCGGCATCGAGGTCATCGCGATTCCCGACGGAGCGTTGCACGCAATGGTGGACCACGCCCGGGCATGGGCGCCGAACGAGGCGTGCGGACTCATCGCCGGTGTCAACGATGTCGTGGAGAAGGCCTACTTGCTCGTCAACGCCGACCCGGGCACCGACCGATTCACACTCGATCCGGAGGAACACTTCGCTGCGTGGCGGGATGCCGCTGCCCATGCGTGGGAGATCCTCGGACTGTTCCACTCACATCCGACGGCTGCTCCCATCCCGTCGGCAGCCGACCTCGCAGGTGGTGGCGATCCCGCGTGGGTGAACCTCATCATCGGCGTCGAGGACGGCCGTATCTCCATGCGTGCCTATCGCTACGCAGACGGCGAGGCATCCCCCGTTGAGATCGAGCGGCGATGACGAGCCTCACCGTCCTCGGATCATCGGGCGGAACACCTACCCGCACCAACCCGGCATCCGGGTACCTGCTCGAGACCGACGGGATGTCGTTCTGGATGGACGCCGGCACGGGCACGTTCATGGAACTCGCGAAGCACATCGATCCCGGGACGCTCGACGGGGTCGTGATCAGCCACACCCACGTCGATCACTGCACCGATCTGTTCGGCCTCTACGGCTACCTCGGATTCGGCCCATCGGGAACGATCCCAGTCCCCGTGCTCGTGCCGCCCGGTGCAGCCGACCATCTTTCGGCGTTCGCACGGGCGGGGGAGGAGCACGTCTTCCACACGGTGCTCGATCTCGTCGAGGTCGACGCCGGCTCGACGGTGAAGATCGACGACGTGTCGATTCGGTTCGGTGAAGCGGTTCACCCGGTTCCGGCGCTCATCACCCGGTTCGATACGCCGGACGGGGCCATCGTCTACTCCGGGGACACCGGGCCGGGATCGGATCTTCTCGAGCTCGCTCGCGGCGCTGATGTCCTGCTCTGCGAGGCAACCATCTCCGGTGAACGGGACGAGCGCAGCTACCCGTACCATTTGACCGCCTTCGAGGCCGGCCGGCTCGCAGCTGAGGCAGGGGTCCGGACGCTGGTCGTCACGCACCTCGCCTCCGGGCTCAATCCCGACCGAGCGCTTGAAGAAGCGGCCGACGGGTTCGACGGCGACCTGGTGCTTGCCATGCCGGGAACCAGGATCACGATCGGGGAGAAACTATGAGAGAAGATCGAGCGGTCGACGCGTTGAGGCCCGTCCGGATCCGGCGCGGGTTCACCGAGATGACGCCGGGTTCGGTCCTCATCGAGATGGGGAAGACGCAGGTGCTGTGCACCGCAGCATTCGAAGAGGACGTTCCACGGTGGATGCGGGATAGCGGCAAAGGATGGGTGACGGCGGAGTACGCCATGCTCCCCGGCTCCAGTCCACAGCGAGTGCGCCGGAGTGCGATCGAGGGCGGCCGCACCAAGGAGATCCAGCGGCTCATCGGTCGGTCGCTGCGCGCCGTCGTCGACATGAAGGCGCTCGGACCGGTGACGGTTCGTGTCGACTGCGACGTGCTCCAGGCCGACGGCGGAACGAGAACGGCTTCCATCACCGGGGCGTGGATCGCTCTTGCGGACGCGTTCGATGTGAGGATCGCCGAAGGGAAGATGGAGGCCTCGCCGCTGACCGACCATGTTGCCGCGATCTCCGTCGGGATCGTCGGGGATGAAGCCCTGCTCGATCTCCAGTACACGGAGGACGTGTCCGCAGACGTCGACGCCAACATCGTGATGACCGGCTCGGGGAAGATCATCGAGGTGCAGGGCACGGCGGAGGGCGATCCGTTCGATCGGGATCAGCTCGACCGGATGCTCGACCTTGCGGCCAAGGGGATCGGCGAACTCGTGGACGAGCAACGAAGCGCACGGTCGTGACCGCCGTCCCGCACAGGGTCGTCGTCGCGTCGAAGAACCCCGACAAGATCCGTGAGGTCGAAGCGGTCCTCGCCGCGATGGAGCATCCCTGGGAGATCGTTCGGGGACTCGACTGGCCGGATGTCGACGAGACGGAAGACACACTCGAAGGCAACGCCGTGCTTAAGGCCGTCGCCGCCTCAGAGGCCACGGGTCTCCCGGCGCTCGCAGACGACACCGGCCTCGAGGTCGACGCCCTCGACGGGGTGCCGGGGGTGCACAGCGCCCGGTTCGCCGGCCCGGAGGCGTCCTACGAGGCGAATGTCGACCGGTTGCTCGCCGACATGGATGGTGTCGAGGATCGCACGGCGCGATTCCGAACGGCGATCGCATTCGTGGTGCCGGGATCCAAGCCTTTGATCGTCGACGGCGTGTTGGAAGGGGCGATCACCACCGAGCGACGGGGTGACCGCGGTTTCGGCTACGACCCGGTGTTCGTTGTGGGGAATCGGACCTATGCCGAGATGACCGACGCTGAGAAGAACGAGATATCGCACCGGGCGAGAGCGCTCCGGGCCCTGGCCGTCGCTCTCAAGGATTCGGAGGATCGGGCGGATCTCAGAGAGGGGATCTGAGATGCTGCGGAGCGAAGGAGATCGTCTCAGGCGTGTGGTCGTTTCTTCACCGGGGGAGGCGTTTGTCGGTATCACCGACCTTGTGGCGCACAACTTCGGACAGCGACCGGATGGTCGACTCGCAGTGGATCAGCACGATCTCATGAAGGCCACGATGGCGGCGTTCGGTGCCGAGGTCATCGATCTGCCCGAGCTCTCCGGACACCCGAACTCTGTGTTCACCCGTGACACCGCCCTCTCCACACCGGAGGGGTTCGTCCGGTTGCGTCTCGGACTGCCGACCCGCGAGGGGGAGGATCGATGGATGGCCGACGGACTCGAGGCGTTGGGCGAGCCGATGATCGGGGAGATCGAGGCACCGGGGACGGTCGAGGGCGGCGATGTCGTGCTTGCCGGCAGCGTTGCTTTCGTTGGGGAGTCGATCCGCACGAACCGATCGGGTATAGATCAGCTGACCGGTGTCCTCACTCCGATGGGGTACGACGTTCGTGTGATCCCGTTGCCGGACTCGATCCTCCATCTCGACAAAGTGCTGCTCACGATCGGCGCCGAGACCCTTCTGTTCTGTGCCGACTTCATCGAGGAGGACAGGTTCGACGGCTTCGAGACGATCGCGATCCCGTACGGACCGACGAGCACGGCGAACGTCATCAACCTCGGCGACAACGAGTTGATCGTCAATCGGTCGAACCGGGGAGTCATCAAACGACTCGCCGGAACCCGGTACATCGTCCACGACCTCGATCTGTCTGAGTACGCGAAGGGAACCGGCGGTCCGAACTGCCTCATCATGCCGGTCGACCGCGGCTGATCGGACGGCTTCCTCCGATCGTCGAGTGCGGGCGAGAGGACTCGAACCTCCACGGGTCTCCCCACCAGGTCCTAAACCTGGCGCGTCTGCCAATTCCGCCACGCCCGCATATTCAGTTGTTGTGATTCTGCCACGACGCGACGAAGCCCCCGTTGATTGGGGGC
>JAUVNV010000099.1 GCA_030599515.1 Acidimicrobiia bacterium | reverse complement strand
GCAGTCCCGACCGCGCCTTCGTCCTGCGTCTTTGCGCCCAACGCCCCTGACTCGACATCGACACCACGAACGTTCGTGGACACAGCACCGGCTATGCGGAGTCTTCCCTAGACGTTGAAGCGGAAGAAGATCACGTCACCCTCACGGACGACGTAGTCCCGGCCCTCGAGTCGCCATTTCCCCACCTCTTTGGCTCCGAACTCCCCGCCGTACTCGACGAAGTCGATGCACGACACCACCTCGGCGCGGATGAAGCCCTTCTCGAAGTCGGTGTGGATTTCCCGTGCCGCCATCGGAGCGGTTGCCCCTTGCTTCACCGTCCACGCCCTTGCCTCCTTGTCGCCCGCTGTGAAGAACGTGCGGAGATCGAGCAGGTGATATGCAGCCCGGATCACCTTGTTGAGTCCGGGTTCCTTGAGTCCGTACTCGGCGAGCATCTCACTGCGATCGTCATCCTCGAGCAGGGCGAGCTCCGCCTCGAGATTGCCTGAGATCACCACCACGTCGGCGCCTTCATGCGCTGCGTACTCCCGGACGGCGTCGACGTAGGGATTGTCTGCGAGCCCATCCTCGGAGACGTTCGCCATGTACATCGCGGGTTTGGAGGTCAAGAGGAACAGGTCGCGGACGATCGGGCGTTCTGCGTCTGAGAGTTCCATCGATCGAACCGGACGGCCCTCAGAGAGGTGTGCCTCAAGGCGTTCGTAGACCGCCAGCTTGGCGGCCGCGCCCTTCTCGCCGGCCTTGGCCTTGCGCCCGGCCTTCTCGATCGCACGGGCCACGCCGTCGAGGTCGGCGAGTGCGAGCTCCGTATCGATCGTTTCGAGATCCGATGCCGGATCGATCTCCCCGGCTACGTGCACCACGTTGGGGTCGTCGAAGCATCGTACGACCTGCGCGATCGCGTCGGTCTCGCGGATGTGGTGGAGGAACTGGTTCCCCAACCCTTCGCCCTGAGAAGCGCCTTCGACGAGTCCCGCGATGTCGACGAACTCGATCACCGTCGGCACGATCTCTTCGGGGTGCACGATGGCGGCGATCTTCGCGAGTCGCTCGTCGGGGACCAGTGCGACACCCACATTCGGTTCGATCGTGCAGAACGGGTAGTTCTCCGCCTGGATCTCACCGCGCGTGAGCGCGTTGAAGAGCGTCGATTTTCCAACGTTGGGGAGACCGACGATGGCGCAGCGGATACCCACGGGGACCTCTCAGGTGATGAGTCCAGAGGGTAGGGGCGTCGCTGCGTACGAATGGTGGATGGGCCGTTCCGGGACTCATCGCCATGTTCCGGGCTCTAGGAGTTGGCACGTGAAGACGCGGCCGGTCGGTCCGTGCTCGAGATTGATGGCTCGTAGCCGTCGGATCGGAGGGGAGTGAGACGAAGATCAGTCGCCGGCTGGCTGTCGATGAGCGGCCATGAAGAGGGCGACGCCGGTCACGAGAGCGGCGGAGCCGACGATGAGCCAGGGCTTGGAGTCGATCCCGCCGCAACTGGAAGGACCAATGCCGGCGGTCGACTGGAGCGTACCGGATGGCGGGCAAGGGTTGGAGTTCAGGTGTATCACGGCGACGAAGAGGAAGAACACGCCGAATCCTGTGACGATTCCGAAAGCCGCATGTCCGTGCGGGCGGGCCCATATCGCAATGCCGCCGAGCATCAGGACGAACGGCCAGGCGAGCGGTCCGGCAAAGGACAGGAACGAGAACGCCAGCAGCGTACCGAGGAGCGTCATCACGGCGAACGCCGGCCATGCGGCGATGCGTCTGGGCCGCTTCGATTGCGTGTCCGATGAATCCATCCGACTCCTCTTCGTCGGGAGCATTCTGCCACGGGGGTGCGATGGCCTAACGTCTCCCTCGTGAAGAGCGACACGTTGACCGCGCTGATCGAGTCGAGCGACCTCGATGGCCTCGTCCGGTTCGTTGATGACCTCGTGACGAGCCGGGACTGGGATGGTATCGAAGAGATGAGGGACCGCTGTCGTGAGGCCGTCGAACGCGGCAAACAGGTGTGGGGGCCGGCCGAGTACGCCGAGTATCGACTCGCCCTGGATGCCCCCGCCGGCCGAGCGGCGGCCGTGCTCGGTGACGGGAAGGGCCGCTACGGTCTGGGTCCACTGTGGGAGGTCGCGGCGTCGCGTCACAGTTGGAGTGAGATGGAGCCCCTCGTATCAATCCCCACTCTTCGTGCCATGATCGGCCACGAGCGGGCAATCCGGGGCGACACGGTCGATCCCGACTCGATCGACTCGCACATCCTCGAGATCCCCCCCACGCTCCAGCCGTGGGAACCGATCTACCCGGTGGCCGTCTACCGCGAAGACGGAGTCGATTTCCCTGAGGGTGACCGGGTGCCGCTCGAGTGGGTCGAGCTTCCCGAGGCGGGGATGCGGATCGACGACGATGGACCGGCAGAGGCCCTGCTCGCGATCGTTCAGCCGTGGTGGGACGAGTCCAGCGGTCACGCCGAGGCGATCCAGGTCGAAGGGGACGCTCTCGCGGCGATACGGGCTATCGGGCCTCACCGGGCGCGACTCGCCGACGTGACGCTTGGTGAAGCCCTGTCGGCGATGGCGTGGACGGGATCGAGCGGCGGGGCCTACGGCAGTCGGCGTGGGACACCGATCGGTCGTTCCCTGGCCTGGTGGGTTCTCGCGACGCTTCTCGGCTACGACGACATGCCGGACGACCCAGCGGAACTGGCGGAGGCATCCGAGTTGCGGTGGATGCTGTGGGATCCAGGAGACGCGGTCGGGGGATGGGCTTTGAACCTTGCGGTCGAGGACCCGCACGATGGCGTGGCGTGGGCTATCAGCGCCGTCGACATGGCGTGATCGTCGACGAGTCGGGCATCCAACGAATCGTCGGCGTTCAGGCCAGATTGGCGCGAGCGGCCTGGGGATCATCCACGGTGACGGCGAAGTGGAGTCCCTCCGCGTTCGAGTGGAGGAGGTAGATCGAGTCGATGTTGACACCTGCGTCGGCGAGACGTTGAGCGACTTCGGCGAGCGCTCCCGGCTCGTCCGGCAGGAAGGTGTCGAGCACCGGGCGCTCTTCGAAGTGGAGCCCAGCTTCTCTCATCACGCGTCGGGTTGCATCAGAGTTGTCGGTCATGATTCGAACGAGGCTCTCTCCATCTGATCCGATCGCTGCGAGGGATTGGATGTGGATTCCGGCATCCGAGAGGCGACGTGCGAGGGTGGCGAGTTGGCCCGGCTGGTTCGCGAGGGTGACGGAGAACTCCTTCATGAGTTCATTGTACGCCATGGGACATCCGCGCGCGTCGCTATGACGGTGTCGGGTGCGCGAGGCGCCTGGACGATGCGGACGATCACGGGGAAGAGAAGCGTCGCCACCATGGCCAGAACGACGGCGACCACGATCACAGCGCGAACGAGGCGTCGGCGCCGGATCTGTTCGAGCTCCGCCGGGGTGAGTTCGTCATCCACGGACTTGATTCTTGCGCATTTCCGCGACTCTGCGAACATCGAACATACGTTCGATTACGATGAGCTCGTGGCACGATACGCGGAACTCCACGCACACACGAACTACAGCTTCCTCGACGGGGCTTCCCACCCGGACGATCTCGTCGCCCGCGCCGCCGAACTCGGCTACACAGCCCTCGCCGTCACCGATCACGATGGCTTCCGAGGTGCGGCGAAGACACACGTCGCCGCACGCGAGGTCGGTCTCCCGATCGTCTACGGATCCGAGGTGGGGATGCCGAGAGAGGGGGAGGGGATGGACGACAGGCGACAGGCGACAGGTTTGAGCCTCTCCGCCTCGCTGCGGGACGGTTCAGGTCTCGACACAACAGGATTCAATCCTGTCCCCTCGGCCGAAGGACGGGGGGACGCGGAGGAGCGCAGCGACGGCGCAGGGGGGCGGCCCAGGAAGCGGATGCATGGGAGTAAGCCGGTTGATCTTCCTCCTTCGGATCATCTCGTCCTTCTTGCTCCCGATCCGTCGGGGTACGCGGCGTTGAGCCGGTTCGTGACCAGGGGCCAGTTCCGCGGAGAGAAGGACCGGCCGGTCTACTCCTACGACGATCTTGCCGTCGCATCGCGCGACGGGCGCCTCGTCGCCCTGACCGGATGCCGCAACGGGGCTGTTCCCCGCGCCGCACAAGCCGGCGACCTTACGGAGGCGATGGCTGCCGCCGCGAGGCTGCGCGAGATCTTCCCAGGTCGTCTTTTCATCGAACTCACCCACCACGGTATGCCGGACGATGACGCCCGCAACGACCTCCTCTTCGAGGTGGCCCGCCGGCTTCAGATCCCGTACGTCGCGACGAACAACGCCCACTACGCCCATCGCCGTGACGCGGATCTCGCCGAGGTCCTCGCCGCCATCGCGGGACGACGCGATCTCGACACTGCAGATGGATTCCGCCCGGCGACTGATCTCCGACATCTTCGGTCCCCCGCTGAGATGTCGGTCCTCTTCCGTCGCTATCCCGGTGCGGTCGATCGGGCCGCGGATCTTGCGGCGTCCCTGGCCTTCGACCTGGATCTCCTCGCTCCAGAACTGCCCGATTTCCCGATGCCGGGTGCATTCACGACCGAGAACGAGTATCTGAGATACCTCGTGGACGAGGGCGCCCGAGCCGTGTACCCCGGCAAGGCGGGAGGCGCGGATCCGGCCGCCCGCCGGAGGATGGACCACGAACTGTCGGTGATCTCCGAGCTCGGTTTTGCCGGGTTCTTCCTCGTTGCGTGGGACATCGTGACGTTCGCACGGTCACGGGACATCTACTGCCAGATCCGGGGATCGGGAGCGGACTCGGCGGTCTGCCGGTGCCTCGGGTTGACCCGTGTCGACCCGATTCGGTTGAACCTCCCATTTGAACGGTTCCTCTCCTCCGAGCGCGGCCGGCCACCGGACATCGACATCGACTTCGAAGCCGAGCGTCGCGAGGAGGTCATCCAGTACTGCTACCGACGATACGGGAGGGAGCGGGCCGCGATGGTCGCCAACGTCATCACCTACCGTGCTCGATCGGTGCTCCAGGACGTCGGCAAGGCGTTTGCCCTCACCCAGGCTCAGGTGAACGGCCTCACCCGCTATCTCGATACCCGTGACCCCGGGGCGATCGGTGACGTCATCGATCTTCCAGACGGACTCACCAGCGATCTCATCGTCGACGTGTGCCGTCGTCTCGACGGGTTCCCGCGCCACCTCGGTATCCACTCGGGCGGCATGGTCGTTGCCCGGCGACCCCTCTGGGAGACGGTGCCGATGGAGTGGGGGAGGATGGAGGATCGCTCCGTTCTCCAATGGGACAAGGACGACTGCGCAACGATGGGGATCGTCAAGTTCGATCTGCTCGCGCTCGGTGCGCTGAACGGCATGCACCTGAGCGTCGACCTCATCGCAGAGACACACGGCATCGACATCGACCTCGCCACCATCCCACAGGAACCCGTTGTCTACGACCTGATGACCCGAGCGGACACCGTCGGGATCTTCCAGATCGAGTCCCGGGCACAGATGGCGACCCTCCCGAAGCTGAAGCCGAGGACCTTCTACGACCTGGCGATCGAGGTAGCGCTCATCCGACCCGGACCGATCCAAGGGCAGTCCGTGCACCCGTTCCTTCGACGAAGGAACGGGGAGGAAGCCGTTCGCTATCCGCACCCGTCGGCCGAACCGATCCTGAAGAAGACCCTCGGTGTCCCGATATTCCAGGAGCAGTTGATGGAGCTTGCGAGGGTTTGCGCCGGGTTCACTCCCGGCCAGTCCGATCGATTGCGTCAGGCGATGACTCACAAGCGCGCATCGGAGGCGATGGATCGACTCCACGCTGAAGTGTTCTCCGGCATGGCCTCGAACGGCATCACGGGCGCTCCCGCGAATGAGATCTGGGAGAAGCTCCAGGGGTTCGCGTCGTTCGGGTTCCCGGAGAGCCACTCCGTCTCGTTCGCCTACATCGTCTACGCGGCCGCGTGGTTGAAGTACCACTGGCCGACGGAGTTCTTCGCCGGTCTGCTCAACGCTCAACCGATGGGCTTCTACACGCCGAACTCGCTCGTGCAGGACGCTCAGCACCACGGCGTCGTCGTCCTCGTCCCCGACGTGAACGCCTCGGCATCCGATTGCACGCTCGAACCGATCGAGACCGATCGAAACGACGTTGCCCGGTATCTCGATGGTGAGTGGCGGCGGGGGAGAGGGCCGGTGGATGATCCCGTCCGTCCCGCGGTCGCTCTGAGGATCGGCCTCCGATACGTGCGGAACCTGGGCGAGGCCGAGATCGCGCGAATCGAAGCTGCCCGCATGACGGGAGGCATGTTCACCACCCCGGAGGACCTCGCGCAACGAACCGGTCTCCCTCTCGATGCTTACGAGAGTCTTGCTGCATCCGGGGCATTCGCACCGGTCGGTCTCGACCGACGGGAAGGGATGTGGACGGCGGGGACGCTGGTCGAGCTCGGCCCGGACCGACTGTCGCTCCCACCCGGCGGTGAGATCCCATCGCTCCCCGAGATGAACAGCGCAGAGCGCGTGCAGGCCGACCTCTGGTCGACCGGGATTTCGACAACGCATCCTGTTTCCCTCGTACGAGACATGCTGAACGACCGGGGATGCCTCCCGATCGGTACGATCGTCGAAGAGCACCGTCACGGCACTCGTGCTCGCGTCGGCGGAATCATCACCCACCGCCAGAGGCCATCGACGGCCCGTGGTGTTCGGTTCCTGAACCTCGAAGACGAGACGGGTCTGCTCAACGTGGTCGTCCTCCCACAGGTCTGGGAGGCGCACTATGAGGTCGCCCGGAAGGCCGTGGGAGTTGTGATCGACGGAGCTGTCGAGTACGTCGACGGGGTCATGAACTTTGTTGCGCACCGGTTCGCTCAATGGTCGGTCGACGGTATCCGTTCACGGGACTTCCGATGAACACCTTCACTCCACAGGGGTGACCTGCCGATGCAGAACCTGTAATCAGTTTTGGAGGATCGATGACGAAGACGTTCACCGGCGACTTGCTGCTACCGGGAGACGCAGGAGGTGGGCTCGCTGCAACGTTGAGTCTCGATCCGGAGCGCGTGACGCTGACGTCCGGTGACAGTCAGCTGGGCTCGTGGGATCGCGGTGACTACTCGATAGCTCCGGAGCAAGGCGGATGCTTCAACCTGACGCTCGGTGGCGAGGCGATCCTCTTCCGTCCCGATTCACCGTCGGAGTTCGCCGGCACGTCGGCGATCCCGTTGGCCGAGACGGTGACATCGCGTCCCCAACCCCGGAGAGCCTTGCCGAAGGATGATGAAGACTTCCTCGACGAACTCGTGGCCGATGTCAAACCGATCCGGAACCCGCTCGAAGACGGAGGTATCTCCAACACGTTCGTCGTGGTGATGGTTGTTCTGGCCCTCGTGATCTCCGTCGCGGCCGTCGTCACTGCATCCCTCGTCTAACAACGCACCTGCGAACCCTGAGTTCGTAGGCGGCGCAGCTGCTCTGCCGGCACGGTGTTCTGGCGGCGATGTCCCCGTTATCGACTCGCGGCCACTCCCCGAAGGATGTCGATGGCTCGGGTCGTGTCGGCATCCGAGACGTCGAGGTGGAACACCGCGCGGATCCGGGTTGGAGCAAGGGAAAGCGTGTCGACACCGGCGGAGCGGAGTCGATCAGCGAATCGGGAAGCATCCGCCACGTCAAAGAAGACGATGTTCGTCTGGACCGATTCGAGGTCGACCGTGAGGCCACCGAGATCAGCAGCGGCCTCGGCGAATCGGCGGGCGTTGGCGTGGTCGTCGACGAGGCGGTCGCGATTGTGCTCGAGGGCGTAGAGAGCACCAGCGGCGATGATCCCCGCCTGGCGGAACCCGCCCCCGTACATCTTCTTGTACCAGCGCCCACGATCGATGACGTCGCGAGGTCCGACGAGCGCCGACCCGATAGGGGCGCCGAGGCCTTTCGAGAAGCACACGTTCACCGTATCAGCGGTGGACGCGTACTGATCCAGAGCGATGCCGGTTGCGGTGGTCGCGTTCCACAGTCGGGCGCCGTCGAGGTGGACGGCGAGTCCGAGATCTCTCGCCACGTCGCTTACCGCGCGCATCGACTCGAGGAGCCATACCGTTCCACCCGCTTCGTTGTGAGTGTTCTCCATCGTGACGAGTGTCGTTGGATCGAAGAGCCCGGGCGGGAACTCGGGCGATGGCCCGGGAGCCGCCTCGACGACCTGATCTGGTGTGAAGATGCCCCGGTCGGTCTCGAGGGGAACGATTGTGACACCCGCAAGGGCAGCCGGAGCGCCGCTCTCGTGCACCCGGATGTGCGACTCGGCGTCCATCACGACCCGGTCCCCGGGCCGTGTGTGGACCCGGAGGGCGATCTGATTCGCCATGGTGCCGGATGGGACGTAGACGGCGTCCTCCTTGCCCAGGAGTTCGGCGACTCGCTCCTCGAGTCTGATGACGGTCGGGTCGTCGCCGAGTACGTCGTCTCCGACGGGAGCCGAAGCCATCACTGCTCTCATCTCCTCGGAAGGGCGCGTGATGGTGTCGGAGCGGAGATCGATCACGGGAGGCCCCAATCACCGCCGTCGAACATGCGGGGATGCAGGGCGAAGGCGAGTGACCCGTTCGCCTGCCCGACGTTCGTCCACGTCGCAGCGTTGAGATCGAACGCGAGAACGGTGGCCGTCTTCACCGTGATCTGTCCGCCGGTGATCCGCTTCGCCAGGAGAGACCACGTCGGTTCGTGACCGACAAGCATGAGGCGTTCGGCATCCCTACCGCAATGAGCAGCCACCGTCAGCGCCGTCTCCGGGCCGGCACCGTAGAGGTCATCGGCG
>JAUVNV010000012.1 GCA_030599515.1 Acidimicrobiia bacterium | reverse complement strand
GAGAGGAAGGCAATGAAGCCGTCTGCCACGATCGCTCCGGTGACTCCGATGAGCATCAAGACGGCTGCCAGCGGGAGGAGATGGGGGAGCAGGTGGTGGAGCATGATCCGGCGCCCGCCGGCACCCACCGATCGGGCGGCCTCGACGAATTGGCGCTGCATCGTGACCAATGCCTGCGATCGCAGCACGATCGCCGCCGCACCACCGCCGGCGATGACACCGTAGACCACACCGAACACGACCGGCCCGAAGTGATCGCCGATTGGGGAGGTGCCGATGATGATCATCAGCAGGGGAGCAGGCAGGAGCAGCAGCGCATCAGACAACCTCGATAGCACACCATCGACGACCCCCCGGTAGTAGGCGGCGAACACGGCGATGCCGATTGCGACGATCGCCGTGGTGAGCGCTGCAGAGATTCCCACCATGAGTGCCGGTCGGGCGCCCGCCATCACCATGGCAAGGACATCGCGCCCCGTGGGATCGGTGCCGAGCAGGTGGCTCCAACCGAAGCCCGGTGGGGTCGATATCTCGATCACGTCTCCCGGCACGACGAACGGGTCGCGGAGTTTCGCTTCCGTGATGCCCATCTGGGTCGCCTCGTCGGTGACCTCGACCACAACGATCTTCTCCGTCACAACGAAGTCGATGCCGATCTCGGGGTCGTATTTCGCAGGATCCCACGCGGTCCGCATGAGGATCGGGTACGCCACGGCCATGATCACGAAGGCGCCGAGAAGAGCGACGCCGAGCATGCCGGGTCGACTCCTCCGGAACCTCGTCCGCGCCTCGCGACGCTGAACCGTTCTGGCGGCAATGCGTCCACGCCTCGCGATCGTCACTTGGATCCCCCCTCGAAACGGATGCGAGGATCCAGTGCGGCGTGGAGGAAGTCCAGGATCAGCCGAACGCCGAGGACGATCAGGCCGACGGCGAAGAGAGCCCCAACGACGATGGGCACGTTCCGTTGCTCGAGCGATGCGAACATCACCGAACTGATGCCGGGAACGGCGATTCCGAGCGTTCCCTGGCGGGGCCAACGAAACGAGATCTCGATGATCATCAACCCGACGAGGATGAACGGAATACTGACCGTCAATTTGCTCAGGGTGGGGAGCAGAGCCACGCGTGCGGCGTGGTGATCTCGCACGCGTCGCTCGCTCAGTCCCTTCGCCCGCAGCGCCATGATGAAGTCCTCTGAACGTACGTCGGCGACAGTGGACTTGACCACGAGGATCACCTCGCCGATCGCGAGAAGAGCGACGGCGATGATCGGGAGCACGAGGAGCAGCAGCATGTCCGATGCCGTGTCCCAGATTCCAAGCGCAAGCCACGTGAGTACCGGTCCGAGGGTCATTGCGATCAGCCAGACCCACCACGGGGGTGGTCGCCGCCCAACGCGCGTGGTGCGCATCGACACGATCGTCAACACGAGAGCGAGCGCGGCAATCGTCCCAACCATGATCCACCCCGTGGTCGTCGGGAGTTCGCGCTCGAGAGCGTTACGGATAGCGATGATGCCCTCGAACCCCGTCAGGGAGAACACGCCAACAACAAGGAGGAAGACGAGGAGCGGAGGAAACATCGTGTTGAGGGCCACTGCCCCGATCGTGAGGCCCGATGACTGTCGCCGGGAGTCACGCCAGCCGGCAACGCGACCGAGCAGGTGCCCGAGCGGGAACGCGATCCCCATCGAGATGACCAGCACAAGCAGGGTCCACGGGAGGAAGCGCAGAAGGATCGACGAAACTGGCTCTCCCCAGTACGACGAGCCGAGATCTCCGGTGGCGAGGCCTCCGATGAACAACAGGTAGCGATGCCACACGGGGAGGTTCAGACCGAGCTCTTCTCGCAGCTGAGCACGCTGCTCCGCCGGCATCGACAGCGTGAATTGACTGACGAAGTCGCCCGGGATGAGGATCTCGGCGAGGAAGAAGAGCACCGTTACGAACACGAGCAGCGTGATGATTCCGGCGAGGAGGCGTCTGATGAGGAATCTGGTCATCGATGCTGCCGATCGTTCGACAGGCCCGGTCGAATGGTCTCAAACCATACCGGAATACCCGTGCAGGGCCCATTCGAGCCGGATCAATCCCGTCGCGGTGACTCTGCTCCGATCAGTACGTATCCGGGACGAACGTCTGCTCCGTGATGGGTGGCCGGATGTAGCCGGTGTTCTCCTGCCGGGGAGGAAGATCGATCGGGTTGGGTGTCCGGTCCTCGTACGGGATGATCGACAGAAGATGGCTGATGCAGTTGAGGCGAGCTCGCTTCTTGTCCTCGGCGTTGACGACGAACCAGGGAGCCTGCTTGATGTCGGTGTGGTCGAACAGGATGTCCTTCGCCTTCGAGAACTCGACCCACCGGGCGCGCGACTCGAGGTCCATCTCGCTGAGCTTCCAACGCTTCGTTGTGCTGTCGATGCGAGCCTGGAATCGGCGCTCCTGCTCTTCATCGCTCACGGAGAACCAGTACTTGATGAGGATGATCCCGCTCCGGACGAGCATTCGTTCGAACTCCGGGCAGGATCTCAAGAACTCCGTGTACTCATCGTTGGTGCAGAAACCCATGACCGGCTCGACGAGGCCGCGGTTGTACCAGGAGCGGTCGAAGAGAACCATCTCTCCTGCGGCCGGCAGGTAGTTGACGTACCGCTGGAACCACCACTGGGTCTTCTCTCGCTCTGTGGGCGTCCCGAGCGCCTCCACCCGGCAGATCCTGGGGTTCAGGCGCTCGGTGATCCTCTTGATCACGCCGCCCTTCCCGGCGGCATCCCGTCCTTCGAAGACGACGACGACCTTCTGCCCTTCTTCCTTGATGTAGCTCTGAAGCTTGACGAGTTCGCCCTGGAGGCGAACGAGTTCGGACTCATAGAACTTCTTGTCCAATTTCGGCTTCTTGACACTCTTCTCCGGCTCGATCGTGTCGAAAACGGATTCACCTGCGGTCGTCATGTGTGCCTTCCCGACTGTTGGCGTACGGCAGCACGATACAGCGCGCGACATACGTTCTGCCCGGAGCAGCGGCGGTGTGGTCACGGATCGGCGAAGCGCGCCTCGCGCTCACTCCGGCGTTACGTATGCGGCGGTGATGCCGCCGTCGACGAGGAACTCGGTTCCCGTCACGTAGGACGAATCGTCGGAGGCAAGCCACAGCACGGCCTTGGCCATCTCCGCCGCCTCGCCGAAGCGCCCCATCGGGACGTGGACGAGCCTGCGCTGCTTCTTCTCGTCGGTGTCGAGGTACTTCATGAGCAACTCTGTGCGCAGCGGCCCCGGGCAGAGTGCGTTGATGCGGATCCCTTCTCTGGCGTGTACGACGGCGAGTTCGCGCGTCATCGCCAGCACGGCACCCTTCGACGCGGTGTACGCAACTTGTGGCGTGGCGGCCCCGAGATGCGCCACGAACGAGGCGGTGTTGATGATCGAGCCGCCGCCGGCCCTTCGCAGCGCCGGGATGCCGTACTTGCACCCCAGGAACACGCCCTTGGCGTTCACCTCCATCGTCAGGTCCCAGATCGCCTCCCCGGTGCCGACGGCATCTCCGTCGTCGGGATGCATGATCCCGGCGTTGTTGAAGATCACGTCGACGCGGCCGAAGGCCTCTTCGGCGGCGGCGACTATCGAGACGACATCATCGTCCTTGGAGACGTCGGCAATGAGGGGAATTGCCGTCCCGCCGCCCGCGAGAATCTCTGAGACTGTGTTGTTCACCGCGTCCTCATTGAGGTCGACGGCTGCGACGGCCGCGCCCTCGGTGGCGAACAGCAGTGCGGTCTCTCGCCCGATTCCGTTCCCGGCTCCCGTGATGATGGTGGATTTGCCTTCGAGTCTCATCTCGCTCCTTGCTCCGGCGTGTTGTTAGATCCGCTCGAAGTAGCGGCGTCGTTCCCAGTCCGTGACGGCCGAGTCGTACGCCTGCTGCTCGCTCTGGAAGAAGTGGATGTAGTGGTCGTGCACTCCTTCCCCGAAGGCCTCCCTGGCCCACTGGCTCTCTGCGAAGCGGTCGGTCGCGTCGTGAAGCGTTCCCGGCACTGCTGGGAGGTCCTTCGCCGCGTACACGTCACCGGTGAAGACATCGGGAGGTTCGATGCGATTGGCGATGCCGTCGAGACCGGCGGCCAGTGTGGCCGCGTACACGAGGTACGGGTTCGCATCCGAGCCGGGGATGCGGTTCTCGATCCGGAGGCTGGGTCCGTTTCCGACGATGCGGAACCCCGCGGTCCGGTTGTCGTAGCTCCAGGCGATGCGGGTCGGCGCCCACGAGGCGTCGACGAATCGCTTGTAGGAATTGATGGTCGGTGCGTAGAAGGGTGTCAGCTCCTGGGTGTGCGCCATCCAACCCCCGAGGAACCAACGGAACTCGTCCGATCCGAAGACCGGACCGACCGGGTGGTCACCGGGGAACACCGGTCCGTCGTCGGTCCAGAGGCTCAGGTGGATGTGGCAGCTCGAGCCCGAGTCGTCGTCGTGGGGCTTCGCCATGAACGTGATCGAGATGCCGAGATCGTTCGCGATCTCTTTCATGCACTGCTTCATCAACGCGTGTCGGTCGGCCATCGCCAGAACGTCGGCGTAGCGGATGTTGAGCTCGTGCTGGCCCACGCCCGTCTCACCCTTCGAGGTCTCGACCGGGATGCCCGATCGGCTGAGAGCCCGCCGGGCGGTCCGATTGAAGAACTCCTCTCGCGTCCCCTGGAAGAGGTGGTAGTCCTCGGAGTACCAGCCGACCGGCGTGAGATCGGCGTAGTCCCTGTCGGAGGCCTCACGGTAGGAGTCCTCGAAGAGGAAGTACTCGAGCTCCGAGGCCGTCTTCGCCGAGAACCCTGCGTCGGCTGCACGTTCGATCTGGCGACGCAGCATCGATCTCGGAGCGACGGCGACGGGCTCATGACTGTTCGGATCCTCGAGGTCGGTGAGCACGATCGCGGTACCCGGCAGCCAGTCGGCGATCCGCATCGTCGACAGGTCGGGGACGAGGTGGAAGTCGCCGTACCCGAGCTCCCAGTTCGCATACGCGTATCCGGGGATCGGCTCCATCTCCATGTCGGTCGTCAGGAGGTAGTCGCAGCCGTGGCTGCCTTCTTCGGCAACCTCGTCGAGGAAGAAACGAGCGTCGACGCGCTTCCCGATGAGTCGCCCGTAGTGGTCGGTGAATGCCACGATCACGGTGTCGATCGTGTCGGTTTCGACCGCTTCAGCCAGTTCCGCGATCGTCAGCATCCCGATCGGATCAGCCACGGGGAACCCTTTCCGGTGAGGGGATCGTGCGAGACCTGAGGTTAGCGGCTAGGCGGAGCGGCAATCGAAGCCGCAGAGGTCGGGAATGACTAGTTCGTTCGGAACTCGACGGGTTGTGTCTCGTGGACTCGGAACATCGGCCGATGTATGTGGTTGTGAATGACAGTGAGAGTGTCGCCAACATGACCCGGGGAGCACGCTGATGTGGTCCTCTCGATCCCGAAGTCGCGAAGAAGAGGAGGAGCGTCATCGGGAGCGTACGACGGACCGGCTGCGTCGCGTCGGAGCGTCGACGCGGGTGAGCAGCGACGATCCTGAGCAGATCCGGGCACGACTCGAACGCATGCAGTACGGTGCGAGCCGCGAGCGTCGACCGAGCGAAAGCCCGGCCTGACACCGTTCGCGTTGGACCGATCAGTTCCGATCGGTGCAGGATGCACAGATACCGCGGAAGATGATCTGAGCTTCGTCGATGACGGCGCCCGGAACATCCGCGTCGAGACACGGCTTCGACCCGATCGCACACGGCACGTCCGTTACCCGTCCACATTCCCGGCACACGAAGTGGTGGTGCCACGTGTCGGCCACTTCGTAGATCGCGGAGCCGGGTCCTCGATCTGCTCGCATGACGAGGTCGACACGGGACAGATCTTCGAGCACGTTGTAGATCGAGGCACGGGGCAGACGCCGCCCGCTGTCGGCGACCATTCCGGCGACCTCGTCGGCCGTGCGGTGGCCCCCGGCGTCCCGGAGGAGGCCGTAGACCAGGATCCTCGGCTTGGTTGCCCTGAGTCCGGTGCCGCGGATCACCTGAGAAGTGTTGACTGCAGGCATGGTCCCATTCCGGTGGACAGACGTACTACTTTGGAACTAGTCTAAACAGAGAACCCGAAATCTGCACACTCGCCCGCTCGAGGAGGACCCATGCCCGACAAGCTGACCAATACCTTTGGACGCCCCGTTGCCGACGATCAGAACACGATGACCGCCGGAACCGATGGCCCCGTCCTCATGCAGGACACGCATCTGCTCGACAAGTTGGCGCACTTCGACCGTGAGCGCATCCCCGAGCGAGTCGTCCACGCGAAAGGCGCCGGTGCCTACGGGTACTTCGAGGTGACCGCGGACGTATCGCAGTACACCAAAGCCGCCTTCCTCTCCGAAGTCGGCAAACGGACAGACCTCTTCGTCCGTTTCTCCACCGTCGGCGGGGAGAAGGGTTCCGCCGACTCGGAACGAGATCCGCGAGGATTCGCCGTGAAGTTCTACACGGAGGATGGCAACTACGAGATGGTCGGCAACAACACGCCGGTCTTCTTCATTCGCGACCCGCTGAAGTTTCCGGACTTCATCCACACCCAGAAGCGCAATCCGGCGACGAACCTCAAGGACCCGGACATGTTCTGGGACTTCCTGTCCCTGACGCCCGAGTCCCTGCATCAGGTCACGATCCTGTTCTCCGACCGGGGAACACCCAAGTCGTACCGATTCATGAACGGCTACACGAGTCACACCTACCTCTGGTACACCGATACCGACCGCTACTGGATCAAGCTCCACTTCAAGACCGATCAGGGCAACGAGACGTTGACCGGACCGGAGGCAGCGGCCCTGGCGTCGAGCGATCCGGATCAGGCGACCGGTGATCTGTATGGAGCGATCGCGAACGGCGACCACCCGTCGTGGACCGTCAACGTGCAGATCATGAACGAAGCCGATGCGGCCGACTACCGATACGATCCGTTCGACATCACGAAGGTCTGGCCGCACTCGGACTACCCGCTCATCCCGTTCGGCAAGATGGTGTTGAACCGGAACCCGGAGAACTACTTTGCCGAGGTCGAACAGGCCGCGTTCAGCCCCGGATCGTTCGTCCCGGGGGTCGCCGCGTCTCCCGACAAGATGCTCCAGGGTCGTCTCTTCTCGTACCCGGACACGCACCGCCATCGCCTCGGAACGAACCACGCTCTGATCCCGGTCAACCAGCCGAAAGGAACCGCCGCCCACACCTACGAGCGCGACGGGTCCATGCGGACCGACGGCAATCAGGGAGGCGGCCCCAACTACTACCCGAACACCTTCGGCGGACCGGTCCCCGATGCCACCGCTGCGGAGCCGGGTGTGGCGGTCACGGGTGAGGCCGGACGGTTCGACTACACCCACCCGAACGACGACTACGAGCAACCACGCTCTTTGTACTCCGATGTGATGGACGACACCGACCGGGATCACCTGATCTCCAACATAGCGGGCCATCTCGGTGGAGCTCAGGAGCGGATCCAGCTTCGTCAGGCCGCCCTGTTCTACCGTGTGGATCCCGACTACGGGACCCGTGTGGCCGAGGCGATCGGCATTGATGCGACCGAAGTGGCACGCTTGGCAGTTCTGAGCCAGGAGGAGTTGGTGGCAGCGACGTCCTGAGGCGCCGGCTTCGCCGGGGTGTTGTCGGTTGTCGGTACTTGGGAACAATCAGTGACGACGGCGTGTTCAATTTGCACAACAGATGCATCGACCTCCGTGCCTTCTGAGGCGATGTCCTAGGCGTGAGCGTCAACCCGTTCTCCCCTTCCTCCAGGGAGACGGATTGACGCTCTGCCGCGTCTGGCTCCTGGAGGCATCTGACACCTCTCATCCGGTTCTCATGGTGCCTTCAGGTCACTCTCAGACGCCTCTGGCATACTTCATGTCAAGCCTCCAAGCCAGAGATCGCCACCCTCCTCCCTCCTTCCCAGGACTCCCGGGTGGCGTTCTCGCGTTCCGGGTTGATCGGGGAAGAGGGGCGTTCTTCTATGGAGTGGTGACCGGCGATTTCTCGTTCCCGATTCCGTCGTGGGGGATCTGGCCGAGACGGCCCGCCTGGTAGTCCTCATAGGCCTGGACCAGTTCGGCGCGAGTGTTCATCACAAACGGACCTGCCCACGCGATCGGCTCGCGTATGGGGAGTCCACCGAGCACCAACACATCCATTTTCGGGCTGCGGGTCTCCTGCTGTTCGTCCGCGCTGATCGTGATCGTGTCCCCGGATCCGAAAACGGCGAGATTCCCCATTCGGGCCGGACGACGTTCCGATCCGAAGCTGCCGCTTCCGTTCAGCACGTATGCCAGGGCGTTGAATTCTTGTGGCCACGGGACCTGAAGGCGGGCGCCCGGAGACAGTGTGGCGTGGAACATCGTGATCGGCGTGTGTGTCGAACCCGGCCCATGATGGCCGGCCAGATCACCGGCGATCAGCCTGATCAAGACTCCACCGTCATGTGTGGTCAGGAGCGTCACGCTGTCCGCACGAAGATCCTGGTAGCGCGGAGCGAGGAACTTGTCCGAACGCGGGAGGTTCACCCACAACTGGAAACCATGGAAGAGGCCACCGCTGACGACGAGCTCCTCGGGTGGTGCTTCGATGTGCAGGATTCCCGATCCGGCGGTCATCCACTGGGTGTCTCCGTCGGTGATGACACCGCCACCGCCGTGCGAATCCTGATGTCTGAGGGTGCCGTCGATCATGTACGTGACGGTCTCGAAGCCTCGATGCGGATGCCAGGGCGTGCCCTTCGGCTCGCCGGGGGCGTACTCCACCTCGCCCATCTGGTCGAGGTGGATGAACGGATCAGTGTCGGCGAGGTCGACCCCACCGAAGGCGCGCCGTACCGGGAATCCTTCACCCTCGAAGCCGGTCGGACCGGTCGTTACAGACTTCACAGGACGGTCGTGTGCGTGGGCCGCGACGAAGTCAAGGCGCGGGAGCGCGAGTGTGTTGGCAACGGATACTGCGGGCACGATGCTCCGATCTCGGTCTGCAGAGGTTCAACGGGGTGGTGGCGGGGCGTATTCCTTGGCACATACGGCACTCGGAGGTTCAACTACCGCCGTGCATAGGATGCACTCATGACGCCTTCCCCACCGATTTCCGAATCCCCGACCACCCGTTGGTACTCGCTCCCGCCCGATGTCGCCGTCGCGGATCTGTCGACGAATCGTGTCGAGGGACTCCCCGCGTCTGAGGCGAAGAGTCGCCTTGCCCAGTACGGACCGAACGAACTCCACGCGGAGGCGCCGCCGTCCGTCTGGAAGATCGCGTTCGCCCAGGTCGTCGATCCGATGAATCTCATGCTGCTGATCGTGGCCATCGTCAGCTTCCTGCTCGGAGAGGTCTCGACGGCGATCTTGGTCGCCGCGCTGGTGCTGCTGAACGTGGTCATGGGTTCGCGGCAGGAACTCTCGGCGCAAGCGGCCGTTGACGCGTTGGCTCAGATGCAGATTCCCCAGGCGCGCGTCGTCAGGGACGGCACGCTCGAACTGCTCCCCGCAACGGACCTCGTGCCCGGAGACATCGTGAACCTGGAGGCGGGAGATATCGTCCCTGCCGACGGCCGCATCCTGCGCTCGGCGACGCTCGAGGTGCAGGAGGCGGCGCTCACCGGGGAGAGCCAGCCCATTGCGAAGGATGCGGATGCCCTCCCGGACGAGGACATCGGCCTTGGGGACCGTCTGTGCATGCTCTATCAGAACACTTCGGTCACCCGGGGCTCGGGCACGATCGTCGTGACCGCTACGGGCATGGCCACGGAGATGGGCCAGATCGCCTCCATGCTGGAATCGGTGAAACGGAAGCGGTCACCGCTCCAGCGGGAGTTGGACTCGTTGACGAAGATCCTTGGCTTCATCGCCTGGGGTGCGGTGGCGGTCATTATCGCAATCGGTGCAGCTCGAGGGCTGGAGACCAGCGAGTTGCTGCTTCTCGGCACGGCCATGGCGATCTCCGCCATTCCGACCGGCCTTCCGACTTTCGTCCAGGCGATGCTCGCGTACGGCTCGAAGCAACTCGCCGAGGCGAAAGCAGTGGTCAAGAACCTCACCGATGTCGAGACCCTTGGCTCCACCAGTGCGATCAACACGGACAAGACCGGCACGCTGACGATGAACGAGATGACGGTTCACCTCGTCTACACGAATCAGCAGTGGCTCACGGTCGAAGGGGTTGGGTACGACAAGCATGGTTCGATCCTGGGCGTTGCAGGTGCTGCCACGCCTGACCTGACGCCACTCGCGTACGGTCTCGCCCTCGACAGTGACGCGACGGTCAGTGACGACGGCGCCGTCATTGGCGATCCAACCGAAGCCGCCCTCGTTGTGCTCGCAGCCAAGCTCGGCGTCGATGCCGAGGAGACGAGACGGACATATCCAAGAGAGGCTGAGGTCCCGTTCGACTCTGCCTACAAGTTCATGGCGACGGTTCACCACCTGCCCATCCGTGGCGAGACTCGGACCGTGATGCTCGTCAAAGGAGCACCGGACGTGGTGCTCGCTCGCTGCACCGAAGCCGCCGGGCCGGAAGGATCGTCGACGGTGCTCGACGCGGCGGCTCGCGAGGAGATCGACGCGGCGAACGACAGGATGGCAAGCGAAGGTCTACGCGTGCTGTCGTTCGCCGCACGCTTCATCGACGAGGCCGACGTGGCCGCAGCGATGAACGATCCGATGGCCTTTGTCGAGCGTCTCCGATTCGGCGCGCTCATCGGAATCATCGACCCGCTCCGCCCCTCCGCGAAGGAAGCGGTCGCCATCGCGTCCGAGGCCGGCATCGACGTGCGGATGATCACCGGGGATCATGCGACCACGGCGCTTGCGATCGGGAAGGATCTTGGTCTCGGTTCAGGAGCGATCAGCGGTACCGAGTTCCGCAGCCTCTCCGACGAGGAGGTCCTCGAGCGACTACCCAACCTCCATGTCTTCGGACGGGTAGCTCCCGACGACAAACTCCGGCTTGTGCAACTCATGCAGAGCCAAGGGCTGGTCGTGGCCATGACCGGGGACGCGGTCAACGACGCTGCGGCGCTGAAGCAGGCCGACATCGGTGTGGCGATGGGGAGCGGCAGCGAGGTCACCAAGCAGGCCGCAAAGATGATTCTCACCGACGACAACTTCGGCACCCTCGTCCACGCCGTTGAATTGGGACGGAGCATCTATCAGAAGATCGCCCTCTACGTGCGGTACCAGATGTCGCAGCTGCTGTCGCTGGTGCTCTTGTTCCTTGCCGCGAGCATCTTCAACATCGCGTCGGGTGTTGCGCTCACTCCGATTATGGTCCTCTTCATCAACTTCCTGATCGCAGGTGTTCCCGTGATCGTGATCATTCTCGAAGGAGTCGATCCGGGCCTGATGGAGCGGCCGCCGCGGGACCCCAGCGTTGTTCTCGCGAACCGATCGGAGATGGTTCGCTGGGGCACGTACGGAAGTGCGTTGTTCCTGGTGACTCTCACGCCCCTGCTCTTCGGCCCCGACACACCGAGCGCCACGGAGGCGACTGCCTCGATGACGATGGCATTCGTGGTCATGTCGATCGGCACGCTGTTCAGCGGCCTCGTGCTCCGTCGGGATCCAAGCTCCGGACTCAACGCCCCGATCCTCAAGGCACTGGGCATTCTCAGCATCCCGGCGGTGTTCACGCTCGTTGCAACGGAGTGGAGCCTCCTGCAGCGGTTCCTGATGACCCAAGCGCTCACCGGCTATGAGTGGCTCATCTCGATCGGCCTTGCCCTCATCGTGCTGGCTGTTATCGAGACGGAGAAGGCCATCCGCAGGCGGGGTACGGTTGGGACAGGTCCCATGGAATCAGCCGTTGCACCGAGGCGAGCGCTCGTCGGAGCCCAGGAGAGCACCACCGACTGACACCGGGATTAGTCGGTTTCCCGGGCTTCGGTAGCCGCCTCGGCCTCGTGCTCGGCCGTGACCCTCGGGTCCTCGACGCCGTAGACGACCTCGTAGCTCTTCGCGAAGTTCGACGTGAGAGAGATGATCAAGGCGGCAACGGGGAGAGCCACGAACGCTCCCATCGGTCCGGCGATCGCGCCACCGGCGAGCGCCGCCCCAAACGCAACCGCGCCGTTGAGCGTCATCGTCTTCGAACTGATCTTCGGGCTCAGCCAGTAGTTCTCGATCTGCTGGTAGACCAGGACGTATCCCAGCACGATTAGTCCAGCGGTGAATCCCTGGATCACCAGAGTAAGGAGGACGGGGACCGCGCCGCCGATGTAGGTCCCGATGGCCGGGATAAAGACAGAGACGAATGCACCGAACAGTGCGAGCGGGATGGCGAACCCGATCGGCATGCCGACGAGAACCATCGTGAAGAAGAACCCCGTGCCGTTGATGAGCATCAGCAGCATCCGGGAGTAGAAGTAGCCGCCCGTCTGTCGGATCGCCTCGTCCCACGTCCAGCCGACCCGCTGCTGGTTCGCCGGACTCATGTGAGACAGCACTGATCGCTGGAAGCGGGGTGCATCGGCGGTGAAGTAGAAGGTGAACATGGCGATCGTCGCCAGGTTGAAAATGAGGCCTATCCCGGTGGTCGCTACTCCGATCAGGTTGCCGAAGGCTCCTTTCGCCCAATTGAGGAGCGCATCTTCCGTCCCTTGCGCGATCTCTTCACCGGTACCCGGCGTCCAGATCTCGACGTTGAACGTGTCCTCGACCCAGAGGCTCGCGTCGGTGAGCCAGACGGCGCCTTTGTCCCCGATGCCGCTGGCGAGTTGGGCGATGGCGGGAATGAGGACGACGATCATGAGTGCGCTCGCAACGAATCCAGCGAGATAGATCACACCAACGGCTGCTCCCCGCTTCCACTCGTACCGATCGACGAGCCACATGACCGCCGGCTGGAGCGCCAGGCTGAAGAAGAAGGAGATGGCGAGCATGGACAAGAGGTTGGCCATCTCGCCGGCCGCCCACAGGGCCAGCAGCGTGACGAGGATCGCCGCTATGACCTTCCAGATCGTCTGCCAACCGATCGCGATGTGGAACTTCGGCGCGGGATCTCCGAAGGGCTTCTCAGCGACGGGCGGGGTGTCGACGTTGTCCATTGTGCTCTCCCTCATCATCTGGGGTCTCGCGACGCTGCCATCGCTCTGACCACCATTGTGCCCGTTGGGTTTCCCCCGACGGGTATTTCTGTCGATCCGGATGCAGTACCGTCACCGGTGGGGACCGAGGAGCAGCGGAAGAAGGAACGAGCATGTCGGAGCGGATCGGATTCGTAGGACTCGGGATCATGGGCGCCGGGATGGCGTCCAATCTGATCGAGAAGGGTCACGACGTTGTCGTGTGGAACCGGACTCCGTCGCGCATGGAGCCGCTCGTGACGGCCGGTGCGTTCGCGGCAACCTCTCCGGCCGAGGTTGGGCGCCTCTGTCCGATCGTGATGATCTGCGTGTCGGACACCCCAGACGTCGAGGCGGTCCTTCACTCCGATGATGGCCTGCTGGCAGGCCTGTCTACGGGCTCCCTCGTGATCGATCACTCGACGATCAGCCCAGGGGCAACCGTCGGGTTCGCCGAAGAGGCTGTGAGCCTTGGCGGAAGCTGGATCGACGCCCCGGTGAGCGGTGGATCCGAAGGCGCGGCGAGAGGAACGCTCTCGATCATGGTCGGCGGGAGTGAAACCGATGTGGAGCGCGCCCGCCCCTACATGGAAGCATTCGGAACGACGATCACGCACGTCGGACCCGTCGGTTCCGGCCAGAAGGTCAAGATCGTCAACCAGATCCTCGTCGTTGGGACCCAACTCGCGGTCTCCGAAGCGCTGCTCTTCGCCCAAGCCGCGGGACTCGACCTTGAGGCCACACTCGATGCAGTCAAGGGAGGTGCCGCCGGATCGTGGATGCTCGCGAATCGTGGTCCCCAGATGATCGAGCGGGACTGGCGTCCCGGTTTCACCATCGACCTCCAGCAGAAGGACCTGCGCCTGGCGCTCGAAGCCGCAGACTCCGTCGGATCGCCGATCCCCGGAACAGCCCTTGTCTTCCAACTGTACCGGGCCCTCCAGAATGAAGGCCTCGGCGGAGAAGGCAACCACGCGTTGGTGAAGGCGCTGGAGAAGATGTCAGGGATAGAAGTGGGATCCCAGTAGGCGACACTTCGATGACTCGAGCTCCCGGAGTCCCATGCGGCAGCTGTGGACCGCTACCCCCTCAGCGTCATCGCACGGTCCGGCCGGAGTAGGAAGGGTGGGAGGTAGGCGGGCATGTTGGAGAACGGCAACACGTCGGGGTGCAGAGCAATGCCAAGGACATCGCTCATGAACCTTCGTCGCGCCTGGATACGCTCCCACGCTTCGGGGAATCTCGCTGCGAACGCGTCGCGGAGCAACTGGTCGGCGAGGGCGATGCCATCTTCAATGTTCGTTGTGAAGTAGTCCGAACCGGTGGCGGGGATCACGTCGACCTGGAATGCCATCCCGGAGCGCAATTCGATGGTCGATCCCGGGGCAACCGGTGAGTTCACCCATTCGTCGAGGTGAAGCTGGTGACCGGGATTCAGGAAGATCCCGAAGAACGGATCGCCCAGGTGGCGGTCGACGATCTCCTGGAGTGCTCCACCGGTCTGACCGATGTGCAACGCCTCGTACCACTCGGCGATCGCTTCGAAGTACGGAGCAACCAGACGCTCCACGTAGTCCTGGATGTCCAAGGGAAGCTCTGTGGAATCCGCCACGACGAACCCGGCGCGACAGTTCAGAGCACCCCAAATGCCGAAGGCTGTTGTGAACTGGTCGCCACGTTCGATCTGTCGATCAGAGGGGCTCGACAAGCCCAGCGACGCCCGCGCTCCGCTGGACAACATGAGATGGCACGACAGTGGATCCCCGTTCCACTCGAGCAGCCGCACGGCCTCGTCTTCCCGCATTCCGGTCCGGAGTCCGAACAGGAGGTTCCGAACACCGTTGGATGTGTGGCATGCTGCGTACTCGAACGCGGCGAGCTGCTCCACCTCGTTGATCACGCGCAGACCGTCGGCGGACCCGGTGAGGATGTCGGTTGCGTTCTCTACGACACCGTCTGCACCGACGGTGCTGCGCACGTCGTCGACGATGAAGGTTGGTATCTCGATCCTCTCTCGTTGGGAGAACTCCTTCCACCCGATCGTTCCGACCCGACTCCCGGACGCGATTCCCTCGGCGGCGAGGATGTCTGACAGCGGCCGTGATCGATCTCTCGGTTGGCCGGGGAGACTCAAGTCCTGGTGGAGCTCGACCCGCATCGGCAGCGGGGCGGCCTCGGCCATTCCTGTGCACTCGTTCCCCGCGAGCAAGAGGGGAGGCTCGTCACGGCCCACGATCATGATCGCTTCCTCGAAGCGGGGGTCGAAACCGGTGAGGTACGCAATGTTGGCGCTGTGCTCTCGGTCGCCGTACACCACCACGAAGTCGTAGTCACGCCGCTTCATCCGCTCCCTCAGGTGCGAAAGACGTTCTCGGTACATGGTGTGAGGGATTTCCGGTCTGGTGTCCGGCATGCCGAAGTCGGGCAGTTCGATCTCCCTCAGACGGGCCCTTGCCATTCGCTCCTCCTCACTCGCTCAGTCCTCGGGCGGAACCCAGGTCTTCGCTTCTTGCGCCCCGCGGGCGATCGTGGCGAACTGGTTGGCGTCGACCTTCAGCCACGGTCCGATCTCACCGTCCGGCCATTGCACACGGATGTCGGCTACGTCCGAAGGGCCGAGCCCGAAGTGGATCCAGCCGAGCTGGTCGCCGGCGTGGCCACCTCCGATGGTCACTTCTTGCAGTATCACGTGGTCGGCGATCCGCACCTCGACCCACGAGCCAATCGCATCGACATTGGTGTTCTGCTGTTCGAGCTGAACGGCAACCCAGTTGCCCATGGGTGTGGGGCTCGCGGCTTCGCCCCAGCCCACGTTCCGCCAGATGTTCACGCTCTCGACGCGGTTGACTTCGACGAGGTCGAGCATGCCGTCCAGGTTGAGGTCGACCAGCGCTGCTCCACGGCTGCGGTCGTAGTGGACGATACCGGCGGTCACTGCACCATCCACGAACGTCCCATCCGGCTGACCCAGCAGGAGGTTGTTGGGGTCCTCCGCCGCGTACTCAGGCATGGCGTCGACGTTACCCTTCGTGATGAAGAGGTCGGTGAACCCATCGTTGTTGACATCCTGGAATTCGGGATGCCAACTGGTTGACGGCAGCGGATCACCTCCCGTGAACGGGCGATGGGCCGTCACGCCTCGTCGGATCGCTATGTCCCCGTAGGTCGGCTGGGCCGGGCCGTTGGTGAGTTCTTGGAACTTGGCGTCGCCCTGGCTTGTCAGGAAGACCTCGGGGAAGCTATCACCGGTGACGTCGTGGGTAGCGATGCCCATGCCCCAGATCTGCAGTTTCTTCCATCCGTCGCTTCTGGTGTAGAGGCGTGGGGTCTGGCCCTCTTCGATGCGCCACAACTGCTCCTCGCCGTCCCGGTAGTAGTGCTTGTCGTTCGCTATCCGCAGATCGCGCCGCCCGGATCGGTCCCAGTCGCTGAAGAGGACGGAGAGCGTGCACCATCCGGGACTCAGCGGTGTCGGATCGGTATAGCTCATCCCGTGGGGCCTGATCAGCAGGTTGTCGGCGCAGTCACCCGTCTGTCGACCGGCTTCGTCGAGGTCGACATAGGTGCCGATCGCAAGAGTCGGGAGTTCGGCTTCTCCCTCCCACGTCGCACTGAACCCGGCGGTCCATCCGTCCCCGCCGTCGTATCCCAAGTCTTCGTTGGCGCGTTCGAATCGGCATTCGCCGAGGCCACGGAAGAGAATGTTCTCCCCGAGTCTCAAGACGGCCAGGTCGGTGTGGCCGTCCGAGTCGATGTCGATGGGGTAGGCCCCGGTGACCTCTGTGAGGTCGGTGCCGGAATGGCGGGCTTCGGTGAATCGGAGCGAGCCCGCGACCGGGCTCTCGTTGACGTAGAGCGCGGCAGGATTGGCTCCGCCGGCGAAGTAGAGGTCCGGTTTTCGATCGTCGTTACAGTCGAAAACGGCGACGCCGCCACCGACGAAGAACGTCCAGTCACCGTCATAGGCATGGTCGACGCCGGCCGCTTCGGCCTCTTCGACGAAGTGCGGCGCCTCCATGGCCGCAGTAGGTGCAGTAGCTCCGGCCGAGGTCAGCACGACAACAGCTCCGATCCCCACTACCGCAACAACGAAAACGGCACCCGCTATGAGCCATCCCATTTTCTTCACGGCACAGCCATTCGTCGCAGCACTCGGGTCATCCGGCCGTGTCTCCGTAGTGGGCCTGTGCCCGGTCCCATGCCGCCTGCCCGATTTCGGCGCCCATCACCCGTCCGGCGAAGTCATCCGCACGCACGTGGATCCCGCCGTACAGCCTCGAAACGCCCGCCTGATCCGAGGCATCCTGATAGGTGGCCCACTGGAGGATGATGCCCTCATCGGTCCCTGCCTCGAACTCCAACGAACCGGCCGGGATCGTCCATTCGCCGAGTCCGCCGGGGAAGAACTCGCTGCCCGTGATGCCGGTCAGTACTTCGGCTGAAGCTCTGCTGAACGTGCTGTGTCCCGACACGTAGCCGGCGAACGACGGCGTCACGAACGTGGGTGCCTGGTACGGCACCCAGTCGACCGCGAGAATCCAATCAACACCGCCGATCTCGGTCTCGGGGTCCGGTGGATTCCCGGCGTAGGACAGCACCGCGATCTCTCCCTCGTGTCCCGAGAGCGAAGCGTGGTGTCCGCCGGCTGCCGTGGTGTCCCCAGTGATCACTTCGACGAGCCCTGTTTGGAGCGGCAGGCCGTCCACGTGATAGGAGGGACCCTCGGGATCGCTCGATTGCCCATTCCCTCCCATCCAGCGAATCATCGAGATCGGACGGATGTAGTCGTAGTGACCCTTCGTCCCCCACGCCGCTATCGCCGCGTCGTGGTTCGCCCCGTTCAGAGCGAGGTAGAGCTTGACGTCCCACTCCAAGGCGCCGACCGGATTGCCCGTCCCGCCGATGCGTAGGTTGTCGCCGAGTTCCTCAGTGATGGCGTTGGCCATCGTGTTCCAGTGGCCGGGCGGGGTCTCCGAGTTGGGCCCATCCGCCCAGAACTCGGCAACGGTCCGACCGAAGTCGCCCTCGTTGACGATGTTCGGCTCATAAGGCGCCCCCGTCGTGGGGTTGGTGACGTATCCATTGCCGTCATTGGTTCCGAGGGAGTTGGCCCCGTTCGTGACCGGTGAGATATCGACCATGACTGCCGCCGTCGGGTCCAAGAGGCTGCTGTAGCCAATCACTTCGACGGTCGAGTCCTTGTACTCCTGATCGGTCGCGGGATCGTGCACGTAGGGAGGGTCGCCCGGGTCGATCGGTACGCCGGAGTCGCCGGCAGGCGGGAGAGCAAATCCGACGACATAGCCCCAATGGGGGTCGATGGACTCCTGGACACCGTTCTCGAGTTCGAGACCGTTCTGCGAGATCATGTGCTCGATCTGGAGGGGCTGCCACCGGTTCGGGTCGATCAGCACAGTCCCCGACCCATCGACGACGAGCGCCGCGTTCACCGGTTCGAAACCGGGAGACGCGTACCCCTCGGCCTCGTTCGAACCGTCGGTCATCCCCGCGTCGAGGATGACTCGCGCGATCCGATTCCCGAGTGCCGCGGGAGTGTCACCCTCGGTCGTCGTGACGTCGATCGAGTAGCACAGGTCGTCCATGAGTCGGTCGAATTCGGGAATCGTGTCGGTGGCGCCGATCGAGTCGAGGTAGCGGGCTTCGAGGATCCGGAACGCGGCGTAGCTGATCGCCTCGTCGCGGGCTGCCTCTCTGTTCGATGCCTCGTGCTCTTCGTCGACGAATACTCCGATTGCGTTCGGGTCGTAGGCAGCCCATGCGTCCCACATGGCCGCTGAGGCGTGATAGAGGTTTCTGGCATGAACGGTTGGAGCGGGAAGGTCCCGACGAATCGCGTCGAGGAGCACCTCGTTCCAGCGGCGGGCCACCGACCAATCCGGGTGTTCGGCAATCTGCGGACACGACGTCTCCGACTCCATGGATGGCAGGATGGAGCACCCTCCGACGACGAGACCGATCACAAGCAGCGCCCCGAGCCCCGCTATCCACCATCTCGCTCGATTGCTCGACATCGGTTTGCCCGCTCCTCACATCTATGGGGCGACCTCGCGTATAGGCCCGAGAGGCTCCGCGAAGTTGAGGCGATCAGGGTGGCTCATCGGTGTTCGCGGTCCCCAAGAAGGGTAGTCCCGTGCCCGGGATCCGAGTTCGGGGCCTCGAGACGGGCCCCTGTTGTCGCTCGATCGGAGACGATGCGACGGCCATCTTCGGTGCGCTAGTCGACCGACATGGGGGTAGTCTTACCACATCGTGATCGCGCCTGCGATCACTGAGAATGACTAGGGAGGAAATATGAAGCGAAGCGTGAAGCTTCTGGTGCTTCTCGCCGTGTTCGCGATGATCGTTGCTGCGTGCGGCAGTGACTCTGACGACACGACGACGACCGCAGCAAGTACCGAGACGACTGCAGCCACCGAGACCACCGTTGCCGGTGGCGGCGACGAGCTTGTCGTCGGCGTCTCTTGGAACAACTACAACGAAGAGCGTTGGGCGAAGTGGGATGAGCCCGACATCAAGGCCGCCCTCGAAGAGGCCGGCATCAAGTACATCTCGGCGGATGCCGGCTCCTCAGCCGAGCAGCAGATCGCGGATGTTGAGAACCTGATCTCGCAGGGTGCCAACGCCCTGATCATCCTGGCTCAGGATGGCACGGCGATCAAGCCTGCGGTGCAGAGCGCCATCGACCAGGGCATCCCGGTCATTGCGTACGACCGTCTCATCGAGGATCCGGGCGCCTTCTACATCACGTTCGACAACGTAGAGGTCGGGCGGATGCAGGCGCGGGCGATCTTCGAAGCTGTCCCGAAGGGCAACTACGTGATGATCAAGGGCAACGCTGCCGATGCCAACGCAGACTTCCTGCG
>JAUVNV010000015.1 GCA_030599515.1 Acidimicrobiia bacterium | reverse complement strand
TCGGCGTTGACATCACCCAACGGTGCTGAATCGACCACCGGTGTCTTCGCGGCGACCTCGGTTCGCTCTGCGGAAATCTGAGCTTGCTCAATGGGCTGCCGCGTCTGCTCCGACCAACCCACGACGTCTCGATCGGCGGGTCGCTCGACCGCGAGCGCCTCGAAGATCTTCTGAGCGACGTCGATCACACCGAACGCTGCGAGGGCCTCGCCGGTTGCGATGCGTGCATCGATGCCCTGGGGGAGTTCAGGCTCCGGTTCGTAGTCGGCGGGCAACGTCCCTTCGAGTCGCTGCTCGATGAGCGACGTCAGCTCGGTCGACACGCCCGCGTCGGCAAGCAGGTTCGCTACCGACGCGACGCGCCGGAGCGTGGAGACGATGACGTCGGCATCCCGCACGGTTCCCCGGCGGTCGATGACGATCCGATCGTCGGTGACCACGACCTCGGGGTGCACCGCGAGGAGTTGGTTCAACGCCATCGTTCGACCCGGCGTCAGCACCGCTCGCACACCTCGCGGATCGCTGGACTTCACGATGAATGCCTCGTCGAAGGCCGGATCCCCGATGACGATGTCCTGCGTGCCGAGGATCTTGAGAAGCTGCCCGAGTCCGGCCTGACGGGACAGCCGCAACCCCACACCGACTGCGGGAAACTCAACCGTGTATCGGGTGTAGCGGTTCGAGCTCTTCCCCGAACTCTTCGTATAGCTATGAACGCCGGCGAGGCGATCATCCACCATGCCGGAGATCGTCGGCCCGTTTCGCATCGAGCCGGCCTCGAAGGAGAATCCGAGGGTCTCTGCCGCCGACTGCCATGCAGTGTTCATGTGCGCCAGCTGGCGTTTGGCGACGGCGATGCTGATCAGGGCGCCCGCGGCGGCGAAGATGCCGAAGATGATCCAGAGAGGTAGTCCGTTCATGGAGCGAGTGTAGGGTCCCTGTCAGACCGCGTTCGAGAGGACACCGCGATCCGGTGTCCTCTCGCTCCTCCGGAAACCTCAGTCGGTGAACGTTGGCGCTGGGAGTCTCGTTCCGCCGTCGCCTGCGACCGGAACCTCCGGCATCGAGGCATCGAGCCCCGTCCAGAGAGCGAACATCGTGGCTGCAGCCACGACGGAGACCTCATCACCGTCGGAGACGTCGCTGCCCGGTGTCGCCGACAGGAGGCTGAACGACTCATCGAACGACGCCGAGAGGGCGGGAGAGGAGTACTCCACCGAGCCGTTGATCGACAGGCGATGGGTCTCGCCATCGAACCGTGCCGTCACGACCACGTCGCCGCCGTCTCTTCGCACCATGAAGGCATTGGACGACTCAGCATCGAACTCCGCCTGATTGAGATACAACCGCGGCTTGTCCTTGTACGGCTTGCCCGACGTCGGACAGGCCGTTACGCAGTTCCCACACTCGTTGCAGAAGTCGGAGAGCACCGCGATCTGATACGGCTGGTCGACCCTGAACGCGGTGCGGCCCCGCTCCACAAGGACACCGCCCTCGACGGTGAACGACGGGAGTTCCGCGGCGAACGCTTCGGTCTTGTACGTCATCAACGCCAGGTTCGGACACACACCGACGCAGAGGCTGCAGATCGTGTCGCAGTCGACGCAGCGACTGGCCTCCGTCTGGGCCTCGTCTGTCGTGTAGGTGAGCATCGTCTCGTTGAAGTTGTTCCGCACCGTCAGCGGTGTGAACGTCGCAGCGACGCGATACTCGCGGTGGGCCCTCCGCAGGATCAGGCCCTGCACGTCGTCGGTCGTGGGCATCGCGTCCGAGGCCTCATCGACCGTGCCGGTGACCGCAGCGATGATGGCCTCCGCTGCAGCCTTGCCGTCTGCGGCCGCCTTGACGATCGACGACGGTCCATCGGCAGCGTCGTCGCCACCGGCATAGATGCCGGGAACCGACGTCTCCATCGTTACAGGGTCAACCTCGATGTAGCCCCGCGATGTCAGGGCAGGTTTCGAATCACCGAAGAAATCGAGGAGCGAGTGTTGGCTGATCGCCAGGATCAGCGTGTCGAGCGGGATCTCGAAATCCGAGTCGGGAATGTCGTGCGGGATCTTCCTCCCCGACGCGTCCCGATCGCCCCGGTACTCGGTCCTTGTCGCAATGAGACCGGCCAGCTTCCCGTCTTCGATGTGAAGGCCGGAGGGGCTGGCAAGCTCCTCGATCGTGATTCCCTCTTCTTGACAGGCGTGGACTTCTTCGAGGTCGGCCGGCATCTGATCGATCGTACGGCGATAGATGATCGACACGTCGGTGGCACCGACCCTCCACGCGGATCGTGCGCAGTCCATTGCAGTGTCGCCGGCGCCGATGACGCCGACCCTGGGCCCGACCGGGATCGGGTCCTCCTCACGAACGCTGCGGAGGAAGCTCAGCGCGTCGATGACGCCTTCGCTGTCTTCTCCATCGACACCGAGGTACTTGGGGAGCTGGGCTCCGACCGCCACGAACACCCGGTCGAAGCCCTCATCACGGAGATCTTCAAGCGAGAAGTCTTTGCCTGCGGTCTGCCCGTAACGGATCTCTACGCCGAGCTCTTCGAGGATCGCCACGTCCTTGTCGATCTCTGCTTGTGGAAGGCGATACTCGGGGATCGCACCACCGACCATCCCACCCGGGTAGGGATGGGCCTCGAAGATCGTGGATCCGATGCCGGCGATCCCGAGTTCCTGGGCTGCCGCGATACCGGCAGGTCCTGCGCCGATGATCGCCACCTTCTCGCCCGTCGCTGCCGACCGTTCCGGGACGCGCGGCCAGGTCTCGTGCGACATGATGAACCGCTTCATGTCGCGAATCGCGAGCGGCTGATCGAGATGCGTCCGGATGCACGTGGTCTCGCAGAGGTGGTCGCAGACCCTGCCGAGGATCGACGGCACCGGGTTGTCGGCCCGGGTTATCTCGACGGCATCGTCGAACCGACCCTCACGAACCGCACGCATATATGCGGGAACGTCCTGAGACACAGGGCACTCGTCCACGCAGGGCGCTTCGATACAGTCGAAGAGACCGAGCTTGCGATCGGTCTTGGACCGGTCGGTGCGGAAGGACTCGTTCTTGTAGCGCCAGTCTTCACGAACCGCCTGGGCGTAGCCGCGGAGGTTGACCCTGGCGAGTGTCCGCATGGCGATCGTGGTCAATGTGTTCGCGCGATCCTCGTCGTAGCCGTGGTCGACCGCCCAGTTGTGGATGATCGTGGCGATCGGCCGCTGCCACTCGCCGCCCAGGTAGACGACGAGGTCGTGCGCGTCGTCGTGATCGAACGCCAATCCGCTGTCGGCGAGCACGGCGGCTGTGAGCATCTCAGCGAACACCGCGAAGTGGTGCTCGGCCAGAGCAGTTCGTCCGATGAGATCGGTGAGATCGGACGCCTCTGCCTTGTCGAGACCCAGGTTGAGCTCTTCGAGGTACTGCGGCATGCGGAGGTAGCCGCCGGTCTTGAGGAGATCGGAGCACACGGTGATCGTGGTCATCCCTGAACGGAGCAGATCGGTTACGTTGAACGCGTCGGCGCCGCCGGCGAACGACAGCAGCATGTCGCCCCGGAACTCCTCCGATAGGCGGAGAGCCAGGTTCGAGGTCACGGCGTGGAGCGCCCGGCCGGACATGTACATCATGTCGTCATCGGGGAACTCCATCCGGTGATTCTCGACCTCGAGCGTATTCGAGAGTTTCAGCCCGAACGTCAGTCCCTTGTGCCTCGCGATGCGTTGCAGATTGTGGAACATCGGAACGGCGTCCACGTACTTCAGGTCGTGGCGGAACGCCTCATCCGGGATCACGACATCGGTGAAGCCAAGTTCGTCGTTGATGATCCCGCGGACCCGTTCGGCGCCGAGCAGGGTCGGGTTGCACTTCACCGACGTGTTCAACCCGCGGTCCTCGAGCAGATAGGTGGTGATCTGTTCGATCTCCTCAGGAGGGCAGCCGTGCATGGTGGACAGCGTCATCGTGTTCGAGATGCGGGACGGGATGTCGATGTCGCGAATCTCGGGGTAGCGCTCGGCGACGATGTCGATGAACGGCTCGATGTATCCCGACGCATCGTCCATCACGTCGAGATACCACTGGACGTTCGGTTTCAGAATCCCCTGCAGGTCGTAGCCGACGCTCATGTTGAAGATCATGCCGGGAGCGTCCCCCGGGAAACCCAGCTTGTGGTGCAGGGCGTGGATCAGCACCCATGCGCGCAGGTACTCGTCAAAGGATTGGTAGACCTTCAGCTCCTGGGACCACTCGACGTTGTAGCCCTCATCTTCGATATCGATGCAGGGCTTGTTGACGTCGAGTTCATCGAGCGTCTGCACGGTCTTCAGTTCGATGAACCGCGCACCGACGAGCCATGCGACGACGATGTTCTGCGCCATCTGCGTATGCGGTCCGGCGGCGACGCCGAACGGCGTGTCGAGGGTCACGTCGTAGTTCGGCTGCCGGAAGCGGTCGGTCTCGCTGGGCGTGAAAAACACACGACGCGGGATGCCGAAGATCGAGTCCTTCTCCTTGAGTTCGGTGAAGACCCAGTCGGTGAGTTGTTCCATCGTGATTGGCTGGAAACGGTCGGACATACGAGGTCTCCTCTCAGGAGTGTGCTGGGTGATGCTGTTGCTCAGATCGGCGGTCAGGCGCGCCAGGCGCAAGGATGAGGTTTCGCCACTCCTTGTGTTGGAAGGGCGGAGCCGAAGCCGCTGCGTGTGGTGATGCCTGGCCGTCGAGATGAGTGATGTGCATTGCTCAGTGCACTCCTATAGGCGTGCGTGCAGGCGCGTAGCTTGCTCTCTTGCTTTGGCTCTGATCTCTTCAGCGTCGACCCGGGTCGTTGTCCCGTTGGCGTAGACGACTTCGCCGCCCACCGTCACTTCGAGGGGGTGGATGCCCGCCGTGAATGCGATGTGCCACGGGTCCATGGGGTCGTAGGACCATGTGACTTCGTCGTCGCGGGCCTCCGGGACGAGGTTCCATCCGTTCTCGAGCCATGACCAGGCGGTGTCGGGGGTGGCGGTCACATCGACGGAGCGCTGCATCACGTACGCAAGACGGAACGACTCGATCATGTTCGCTCCGATCCCATCGGTCCCCAACACAATCGGATTGGAGAACCGCGCCGGATTCGCGTATCCCACGCCGTTGTTCAGATTCGAGCGCGGGTTGTGGAGGATGGTCCCCTTGAGATCGTGGTCTGATGGGAGGTAGACACAGTGGCTGAGCAGCCACTTGTCATTCGTCAAACCCTCCAGGCGCTGTGGAGCATCTGCATCGCCGGGACCTTCTGCCACGTGGATGTGCACACCGACGTCGTACTCATCGGCGAGGGCCGCCGCACCTTCGAGTGACTCATCAGCGCAGGTGAATGCAGCATGCACCGCGACGAGACACCTGCCTCCCTCGTCCATGAACCGCCGGTTCTCGTCAAGACCCCGGATGACAGCCTCGTGGCCGTGACGGTCAGAGACGCCGTATCCCGTCACCACCCGGACACCGACCTCTTTGCAGGCATCAGCGATCACCGAGAGCGAACCTTCGATGGCGTTGGGTGTTTCGTTGTGGTCGATGATCGCCGTCGTGCCGGATTCGAGAGCTTCGAGCGCTCCCAGCTTCGCCGACCATTCGAGCATCCCGAGGTCGAGGGCGGCGTCGAGGCGCCACCAGACCTGGTCGAGGATCCCCTGGAAGTCGGTTGCTACCTCCGGCGGGGCCGGCATACCGCGAGCAAGTTCGGAGTACAGATGGGTGTGGGCACAGACAAGGCCAGGGGTGACGTTGTTCACGCGTTGCTCCTCTCCTGGATGGGTTGATAGACACCCATCGGTGTGCGGGTCCTTCTCAATCCGTCGACCTCGTAGAGGGCTGCGGCGATCGCTCCGGCGGTCGGCACCAGGCCGATCTCCCCGACGCCTTTGACACCGTATGGTGACCGGGGCTGGGGGACCTCGATGATGATCGTCTCGACTTCCGGCATGTCCTTGGCCCGCAGGATTCCGAGGCTACGCAGTGTGTGCTTCGTCGGTCGTGCGAGCTCGTCGGTCGGGAACTCCTCGGTGAGGGCGTACCCGATGCCCATGTGGACGGCGCCTTCGATCTGGCCCTCGACGAGGTTGGGGTTCACCGCCCGACCGACGTCGTGGGCTGCCACCACCTTCTCGATCACCCCGGTGTCCTTGTCGGCGATGGCCACCTGCGCGGCGTAGCCGAATGCCGAGTGGATGATCGGGTGTTCGAGGCCTTCTTCGAGCGCGTTCGTCCAGTCGACTCGATACTCGCCGTAGTAGTCGATGCCGATCTCGAGACCATTCTCCTTCGCGACCCGGCAGGCGTCGGCGACTCCGCCTGCGGCCATCACCGTCCCGCGAGAGCCCGTTGTCTGTCCCGCCCCGAGTTCTCTCGTGGTGTCAACCACGACGCGGATTCGTTCGGGGTCAACGTCGAGTTCCTCGGCGGCGACCTGAAGAGCGACGTTGTGGACACCCTGACCCATCTCCGTCCAGCAGTGACGGACTTCGACCGTTCCGTCTTCGTCGAATCGAACAACGGCTTTCGAGATTTCGAGGAAGCCGTTCCCGAGCCCCGAGTTCTTCAGCGCGATTCCGAGGCCGACCGCTTTGCCGGATGTCTTCGCATCGTCGTAGGTGGGCTTGATGGCGTCGAGGCACTCGCGGATCCCGCGGGAGCCGTCGTCCATGATCTGGCCGGGACCCCACACCACGCCGGGTTCGATGATATTGCGCGACCGCATCTCCCAACCGTCGATGCCAACCGCTTCGGCCAGCCGATCCACAACGCCCTCCATCGCGAACTGGGCCTGGTTGGCGCCGAAGCCCCGGAAGGCGCCGCACACCGGGTTGTTCGTGCGAACGGCGACCGCATCGACGTCGATGGTGTCGACGACGTACGGGCCACTCATGTGACCGGCGGCCCGTTCGAGGACCTTCATCCCGACCGACGCGTACGGACCTGAATCGCCGATCATCCGTGAGCGGAGCGCCGTGAGATGGCCATCGGCGTCGCAACCTGCCCAGACTTCGATCTCGATCGGGTGTCGCTTCGCGTGAATCCGGAATGACTGCTCGCGGGTGAGCGTGCAGGCGACGGGACGACCGAGGAGGTGTGCAGCCAACGCCGTCTGTCCCTGGTTCGACATGTCCTCCTTGCCGCCGAACGCTCCGCCGTTCGAGACGAGTTCGACGGTGATGGACTGTTCGTCGACATCGAGGATCGCCGCGATCTGAGCGCGATCATCCCAGACGCCCTGGCTGCCCGAATACACGTGGAGGCCGCCGTTGCCGGTGGGGACGGCGAGCGTCGACTCCGGTTCGAGGAATGCGTGCTCGACGCGCTGGGTCCGGAACGTCTCATGAACGGTGAAGGCCGCGGAAGCGAGCGCCGCGTCCACGTCTCCCCGGCTGTAGACCGAATGGGACAATACGTTGCCGTCGAGGCCCCACACGGCATTCTCGCTGGAGGCGAGGGCTGAGTGCGGATCGGCGAATGGCTCGAGCACCTCGTACTCGACCTCGACGAGTTCGGCGGCGGCGCGGGCGATGGCCTTCGACTCGGCGACGACGATCGCCAGAACATCGCCGTAAAAGGAAGTGCGTCCACCCTCGGGGATGAACACCGGCCAGTCCTGGTGAATGATCCCGACGTGGATCCTGCCCGGCACATCGGCGCCGGTGAACACAGCAACCACTCCCTCGACGGCCTCGGCCGCCGAGGTGTCGATGCGGATCACATCGGCGCGGGCGTGATCGGTGAGACGCAGGGCGCCCTGGAGCAGACCCTCGGGTCTGATGTCATCCACATAACCCCGGTCACCGAGCGCCAGCTCGACACCCTCATACTTCATACCAGAATCGCCGATCCCTGTGGGTGCTATCGGGGGGATCACCTCATCCGCGACCAACAGGTCGATCGCCTCGAAGATCTTCGTGTACCCGGTGCAGCGGCACAGATGCGCTCCCAGACGACCCTTGACGGTCTTGTGGTCGAGGTCGCTGCCCTTCTGATCGATGAGCGACTTGGTGCGGACGAGAATCCCGGGCGTGCAGAATCCGCACTGCAGCGCCCCGGTGGAGGCGAACGCGTCGGCGAGCCGGACCCGTTCCTCAACCTCGAATCCTTCAAGGGTGGTGACGGTCTTGCCTTCTACTTTCTCCATCGAGACGAGACAGCTCTGGATCGCCTTGCCGTCGAGCAGCACGGTGCACGCCCCGCACTGTCCGGACGGCGAGCAGCCGTCCTTGGGGGAGGTGATACCGAGTTCTTCCCGCAGGGCGGAGAGGAGGTGCGGATGATCGACGGAGACTTCGACCGGAAGTCCGTTGACGGTGAACGAAGTGGTTTCCATCGTCGATCCTCCTCGATAGTGCTCTACCGTATCATCCCCATTCAGTTGACATTTTGTCAATTCAACGTTCGGGAAGTCGTCGGTAGCCGGCGCGCTACAGTGGCGGTCCCGCGACACGGGAGAGGTGATGCTGCAATACCGGGCCGAGTTCATGGTCGAACCGTTCATCGAAGGTTCGCTCGGACCACCCGTCCTCTCCGCCATCGATGCCGTCACCGAGGGCGGATTCGAACCGCACGTGGGAGCGTTCGGTACGACGATCACCGGCGAACCCGACGATGTCATCAAGGCCCTCGGTGACATGCTGCATGCGGCCATGGACGCCGGGGCGACTCGCGTGACCGTCCAGATCGACCGGGGTACCGAGTCTTGACGGACGAGCACCCGATCATCGCGGCCATCCGTCCGGCTCTTGAGGCCACCGGCGCCACGATCGTCGAGGCATCAGAATCCCAACCGCTGGACATCGCTATCGAGTGGGAGGGCGAGACGGTCGCGTGCGCAAGGATCGGATCGCTGGTCGACGCGCTGCAGAACCTCGTTGCCCACATCGAGCAGGAACTCGGTGGGTCGCTGCCCGACCTGGACCGGACCGGGAAGCAGATCGCGGTCCGCCTCCTCGAGGAACGAGGTGCTTTCCTGCTCCGCAGGTCGATCGAGGACATCGCCGACATGATGGGTGTGAGCAGGATCACGATTTACAACTACCTGAACGCGATCCGGAAGTGAAGGCTCGGAGTATCTCCTCGGTCACCTGAATTGACATTTCGTTAACCATTCGACATTCATCTGTCCGACGGCTCCGCTGGAAGGTCGAGGGGACCATCAGGTGAAACCGAGATGAGCATCAACCTCAGCAACTAGCAGCGCCGCTATCTCGCCTACAGCATCCCCGTCCTCGCCGTCTTCGCAGCCCTCCTCTTCGGGGCGATCATGCTCCTCCTCCTCGGTGCCGATCCTTTCAAGGGCTACTCCGAGATGTTCGCCGGCGCGTTCGGTTCGGGCGACGCACTGATCGCGACGCTCCTGAAGGCCACGCCGCTGTTGTCCTCCGAACCGACTGTTCTCATCGCATCGCAGCCGACTCGCGGTGTCGACATCGGTGCCGCCGAGTACATCCATCGCCGCATCATCGACAAACGGAACGTGATGACAGATGCAGAGTTCATACAGCGAAGCTGATCGAGCACCGGACCGGATGTACGGCGATCCTCATGATCTCCGAGGACCTCGACGAGGTGTTCGGTCTCTCCGACCGGATCGCCGTGCTCTACGGGGGCAAGATCATGGGTATCGTGGATCCGGCAACGACCACCCGCGAACAGGTCGGCCTGATGATGGCCGGTGTCGGAGCAGAGGACGTCGAAGCCTGATCAGCGTTCCGGGGCGCGGCGGTTCGCTCCCGGCCCGTACCCTCTACGCTCACTCCTGATGGCCTATTCACGCGAAGACATCGACCGCGTCCGGGAACGCACCGACCTCGTCGAACTAGCGTCCGAGGTGACGCGGGTGAAGCGTTCCGGTCGCTCGGTGATGGCAGTCTGCCCCTTCCACTCGGAGAAGACGCCTTCGCTGTCGATCGACCCCGCACGGGGCCTGTTCCACTGTTTCGGGTGTGGGAAGAGCGGTGACGTGTTCGGCTGGGTCCAGGAGACACAGGGCCTCGGCTTTTCCGATGCTCTCGAACTGCTCGCACGCCGTGCAGGTGTGACGCTGACGAGGGACCCGGAGGCCTCCAAGCATCGGGATCGCCGGGAACGCCTCGTCGACGCTGTGGAGCGGACCGTTTCGTTCTACAACGAACGCCTCCGCACCGCCGACGACGCCGGGCATGCCAGGAGCTACCTCAGGAGTCGGGGCTACGACGCCGACGTCGTGGATCGGTTCCACCTCGGATACGCACCCGACGGTTGGGAGGTGCTGGTGAAGCACCTCCGTGGCGCGGGAGTCAGCGACGAGGCGATCACCGGCGCGGGCCTTGCGTCCCGCTCACGGCGCGGCGGCATCGTTGACCGCTTCAGGAACCGGCTGATGTTCCCGATCTACGACGTGCGTGGCGACGCCGTCGGGTTCGGGGCGCGTCTCCTCGACGGTGACGGGCCGAAGTATCTCAATTCGCCGGAGACGCCGATCTACCACAAGTCGCGCCTCCTCTACGGACTCAACTGGGCGAAGTCGCAGATCGTCCGCTCCGATGAATCCGTCGTCGTCGAGGGGTACACCGATGTGATCGCCTTCCATCTCGCCGAGATGCCGGTGGCGGTAGCGACCTGCGGAACAGCGCTCGGGGAGGAGCACCTCGATCTGCTCCGCCGGTTCTCGAAGCGGGTCGTGCTCGCCTTCGATGCCGACGAGGCAGGTGCCGGCGCCGCGGAGCGCGGGTTCGAACGCTCCGTGCCGGGTGATCTCGATCTGCGGGTCGCTGTACTTCCCGAAGGGCGGGATCCGGCAGACATGGTCGCGGAAGGCGACGTCGACGATCTGAAGACGGCGATTTCGTCCTCGATGCCGTTGCTCCAGTTCCGGATCGAACGGGAACTTGCGAGATTCGACATGGCGGAGCCAGAAGCCAGGGGGCGGGCCGTCCGTGCTGCAGCGGCCCTCATATCACTCCACCCCGATGGCGTCGTTCGGCACGAGTACGCCGTCCTGGTGTCACGGCAAACCGGTGTCGACGTGAACGCAGTCGAGTCGACGCTCACGGGGACCCGTCATGGCACCGAGACTCCGCCCGCGGTCGACGAAGGACCGTTGACCGGTCCGCAGCGCACCGAGAGAGAAGTCCTGCGTCTCCTCCTTGCGAACGACACCGTGATCCGCTCTTACGAGGTGTCTCTCGATCTGTTCTCGGATCCGCTGAACCGGGCTGCATTCGAGATCATCATGCCTCTGGTTGAATCGATCGAACCCGGCATGGGTCCCGATCTCGGGGCCGCGATCGGATCGGATGATCACTCGGAGTCGGCACTGCTACGGTCTCTCGCCATGCAGCAGCGGCCGCTTGCCGACGCGGACGACGTCATGAAACGGCTCAAGCAGGAGGCCGTGGAGCGCCGAATCAAGGTTCTGGAAGCCGATCTGGATCTGTTCGACGCCAACGCCGACCCACAAGGGTATTCAGATCGGTTCGAACGACTGATAGCGTTGCAGAACGAACGCAGGGAGTTGCGGAGCAGGGAATGAACGAGATCGTCCACATCGTGTTCGATGAACTGGCGGCGAGAGGTCGCCAGCGCGGGTTCCTCCTCATGTCCGAGGTGCAGCAGGAACTCGAGGAGGTCGGCGCGCCGGACGAGTCGTTCGACGAGGTCTTCCTCGCGCTGCGCGAGGGCCGAATCCCGCTTCGTGAAGACGCCACCGACACCCTTGCTGCGACGAACCTGTCGAACGAAGAGCTCGTCCACGTCTCCGACCCGGTCCGGATGTACCTCCAGGAGATCGGCCGTTTCCCGCTGCTGACACCGCAGCAAGAGGTGGAGTTGGCGATGCAGGCTGAGGCGGGCACCCGGGCCGAGGAACAGTTGGAGGATGGAGGGTCCCTGTCAGCAGATGAGCGCCTGATTCTCGAGCGAGCCGTCAGACAGGCCGACAAAGCCCGCAAGCGCCTTGTCGAAGCGAACCTGCGCCTCGTCGTCTCGATCGCCAAGAAGTACGTCGGCCGGGGTCTCGGGTTGCTGGACCTGATCCAGGAGGGGAACCTCGGGTTGATCCGGGCCGTGGAGAAGTTCGACTACCGGAAGGGCTTCAAGTTCTCAACGTACGCGACGTGGTGGATCCGACAGGCGGTGACGCGTGCTCTCGCCGACCAGGCGAGGACGATCCGTGTGCCGGTCCACATGGTGGAGACGATCAACAAGCTTGCCAGGGCGCAGCGAACGCTCGTGCAGGTACTGGGGCGGGATCCGACGATCGAGGAGATCGCCGAGGAGTTGGAGCTTGACGTGGGAAAGGTGTCGGAGTTGCGCCGCATCGCCCAGGATCCGGTCTCGCTCGAGACCCCCCTCGGTGAAGAGGAGGATTCCACTCTTGGAGACTTCGTTGAGGACACCGATGCAGAGATACCCGTGGAGGCAGCGGCATTCCACCTGCTCCAGAGTTATCTCAGTCTGGCCCTCGAAGCGCTCAGTGAGCGCGAACGAAAAGTGCTCGTCATGAGGTTCGGTCTGGCCGATGGCAAGGTTCGCACCCTCGAAGAAGTGGGCGACCACTTCGAGGTCACTCGCGAACGCATTCGCCAGATCGAGACCAAAGCCCTCGCGAAGCTACGACAGCCGGCCAGAGCGAGGAAGCTCGAGGGCTATCTCGAAGGGGCGTGAACTCCCGGAGCGGGCCGTGATCCATGGGGTAGTCTCAGAACTGATGTGAGACGTCAAGACGCGCACACGGTCCTCCCGGCACTACTCGTCACCGGGGCGGTGCTCCTTTTGCTCACACTCGCCGCACTCGGTGCACGGGAGCTTCCCGGAACCGAGCGCTCCCCACGATTCGCATTCGCCTTGAACCTCCTGGACGTGATGACTTTCGTCGTCGGGCTGTCGCTGCTCGTGGGTTTCGTCCTGCTTCTGCTTACGGCGCCCAAGCCCGAAGATTCTGGCCGATGGAAGGCACGGCCTGGACGGGTTGGGATGCTCGGTTTGCTCCTTGTCATGGCCGTGGCCGCCATGGTCATCCTCGCTGTGTCGGGACGCGAGCCCGTTGAATCCGAGGAGCAGGCACCGGCGCTCGCGGGTCGATCCGAGAACGCGGCCCTTCCCGTCGAGCAGGTCGGATCCGCGTGGGTGATCGTTGTACTTGCAGGAGCCGTCGTCCTCGTCGGTGCCGGTATCACCGCTACCCGGTGGCGGCCACAATCGATCGTCGACGGCCCGACACCCGACGAAGTCGTCGCTCAGGCTCTGGACACAGCGTTGGCTGAGCTGCATTCGTTGGATGATCCTCGGGCCGTCGTCATCCGAGCGTACGCGACCATCGAAGCGTCGCTGGCCGATATCGGCATGCCCCGGAAGGTCAGCGAAGCCCCGCGCGAGTACCTTTCCCGTGTGCTCGCCGACGTGGACATCGAGCCTTGTGCCATCACGCGTCTGACAGGGCTGTTCGAGCACGCCCGGTTCAGCGACCACGTCATCGGGTCCGTTGATGGAAGAGAGGCGCTTGCATCGATGGAAGCTGCACGATCCTGTCTGCCGGTCCCAGTTCGATGAGAACTCTCCTATGGGTGACCGTGACGGCCCTCACGGCCACGCTTGCGGTGCTGTTGTTTGCCGACGGCGTCGTCGAGTTGGTCGGCTATGAACTCCTGGTCGTGGCCGTGGCCGTCGGCGGCGTTGCTGCAACGGCGCCGTTGCTCGCACGTCGGCGGCTGGAGGCCAAAGCGATCCTCGGCAGCTTCGCTTCGAGCCGAGATCACCCACCACAGCTGACCCGATTGGAGTGGTTGGTCGAGTTCTCGCTCTCGTCGTCCGTAGATGCGGAGTCGAGACTCATTCCGGAACTCCGGGTGCTCGCTGCTTCACGGCTTCGGGACCGCCACGGGATCGACCTCACGGGCGAACCCGTCAAAGCCCGTGCAGTCATTGGAGATTCTGCATGGTCGATCCTCAATCCCGATCGACCCCCTTCCTTCGATGAACGGGGTATCGAGATCGCCGACCTCGATGAGGTCGTGACGGCCATCGAGTCGTTGTGACCGGCAGCCCGCGAGCATCGGGAACGGCAGCGTATGCTGAAGGCATGTTGACGGAGGGCAGCGCGGTCGAGGCACCCGGCACTGCACAAAACGCCGCCGCCGTGATAGATGAGGTTGGGCGCGCGGTGATCGGCAAGTCCGAAGTGCTTGATCTGATGCTGATGGCGCTCCTTGCGGACGGACATGTCCTGATCGAGGACTATCCAGGACTCGCGAAGACGCTTATGGCTCATTCGTTTGCGATGGTGACCGGTCTCGGATTCGCCCGCGTGCAGTTCACCCCGGACCTGATGCCGATGGATGTGACAGGTGCTCCGATACTCGACCGGAGCACCGGTCAGCTGATGTTCCGTCGGGGACCGATCTTCACCAATCTCCTCCTTGCCGATGAGGTCAACCGGGCCCCTGCGAAGACTCAAGCCGCGCTGCTCGAGGCGATGCAGGAGCGACAGGTCACCGTCGACGGTGTCAGTCACCCCCTCTCGCGGCCGTTTCTCGTCGTTGCAACGCAGAATCCGATCGAGTACGAGGGCACGTACCCGCTTCCCGAGGCGCAACTCGATCGGTTTCTCATTCGAATCGGCGTTGGCTACCCCAGTGAGGACGCGGAGTGGGAAGTGGTCCGAAGCCGGGTTGATCGCGGTAGCGACGATGTAGTCCTCAGCCAGGTGGCGTCGCTCGAGACGATGATCGAGATGCAGGCCGCGGTCGAGCGCGTACATCTCGACGAGGACGTTGGCCGCTACATCGTTGCTCTCGTCAGGGCGACCCGAACGCACGAGAAGGTGCTCGTCGGAGCGAGTCCCCGTGGCTCGCTGGCACTGATGAAGATGTCACGTGCTCGGGCTCTGCTCGACGCTCGGGACTTCGTGACTCCCGACGATGTGAAGACCGTGGCGCACCCTTGCCTCGAACACCGGCTCATCCTTCGACCCGAGTTCTGGGTTCGAGACGTGACCGCCGCGACGATCGTGGCGGAGTGCCTCGAAATGGTCCCTACGCCGGCGTCGGAACCAGAGGCTCCTTGAGTCGTACCCCGAGCGCTCGTGCCTATCTGTACGGCTTCATCGGTGCGCTCGCTCTCGTTGGAGGACTGGCGATGGGTCGCCCCGAACTCGTCGCGATCGGTGCGCCGTTTCTCGCGGTGGTGGTCTTCGGCCTTGTCCACTCGGACTCCCGCGGTATCGATGTGACCCTCGACCTGGATCAAGGCCGCGCTCTCGAAGGCGAGCGTCTGACGATCAGGGTCGCGGTTCGGGCGGATCGCATCGTCCGGCGTTTCGAATTACGCCTGGGCCTCGGTCATGTTCTCACGATCGAGCAGGCGGCGGGCTGCCGCGTCGTTGGGCCCGGCGCGGTCGAGTCCTCGATCGGGCCGGGGGGAGAGACTTTCATCGAGATCGAAGTCGAAGCGCACCGGTGGGGTGTGTACCACCTCGACAGAGTGACGATCTTCGCCGCGGACGCCTTCGGTGTTTTTATCGGCAGCCAGAAGGTCCCAACCGGCCCGACGCTGAAGATCCTCCCGGATCCCGAGACCGCGCGTCGTCTGCTCGAACCGATCGAGACGCAACTGGCATACGGTGATCTGGTGTCCAGACGGCGCGGGCCGGGACTCGAATTCGCAGATCTGAGGGAGTTCGAGACCGGAGACGATCCGCGGCAGATCAACTGGAGGGCAAGCGCGAGACGGGGAGAGCTGTGGGTGAACGATCGGCACCCCGAACGGAACTCCGATGTTGTGTTGCTGATCGACGCACTGCCGGAGGCACGACGCGGCGTCGAAGCGTCACTCGATCTGGCAGTGAGAGCCATCGCCGGATTGGCGAGAAGCCATCTCCGCCGCCACGACCGGGTCGGCCTCGTGACGTTTGGTGAGCCGATCCGGTGGCTGTTGCCCGGCATGGGACAGGTGCAACGGTACCGGATCCTGGATGCGCTTCTCGAAAGCCGGATAACACGCCAACTGTATTGGCGCGGCATCAGCGGCATACCGCGACGGGTTCTGCCGGCGAAAGCGCTGATCATCTGTCTCACTCCAATGCTCGACGATCGAGTCGTCGACGCGATCGCCGATCTCAAGGGCCGCAGATTCGACGTCGCGGTTGTAGAGATTCCCGCCGAGGAGTTCGTTGCGCTCCCGACGGACCGGATCGGGAAGACGGCGCGCAGGATCTGGGAACTGGAACGCTCCGAGATCCGGTCGGTCCTGGCTCGTCACGGCATCGCGGCAGTTCGATGGGATCCCAGGGATCCGTTTGAGTCCGCGTTGATGGAGGTGGAAGCATTTCGGCGTCACGCCACACGCACGCGAGTCTGATCTCCGCGACCGTCGCCGTGGCCGTGGCGGGAGCACTCGGCATCTATCCGGCGTTCGGCTCGGGCAGTGCTGCGCCGCTCGCGATGGCCGCAGGGATCATGGCCGTGGTCATGATCGCTGGGTCATTGGTCACCGGCTCTGCTGTGCCGCTCGGTGCCGCGGTCGTGCTCCTGCTCGTCGAGTTCGAAGTGTCCGTGATTCTGGGAGCTACGCCCGTTGCTACCGCGCCGGTTGTTGCGGCGGGACTCTACGCCCTTGTCGAGTTGACGCTCTGGCCCCTCGAGGTCCGCGGAAGGCAGCCGGGTTGGTCGTCGATCACGGGCCGTGACGTTGCCAGATTGGTCATCGTTGCCGCGGGTTTCGCCGTCATCGTGGGTTCCATCCAGGGCGTGTCGACGGCGCTGCCCTTCACACACGGGATCATCGTACAAGCCATCGGCCTGACCGCGGCAGCCGTCGCGATTGCGACGATCTGGGTGCTACTCGGACAGCGGGACACGCAGGACGATCGAACCGGCCGCGGACCCGGGGAGATTTGGCGCTGATCCCGCTGACCGAGAGGCGGGCCTACAGGTTCGTGGCCGATCCGTTGCCCTCAGCGCGTTCCTTGATCTTCTCGCTGGCGGTGATGAGTCCACTGCCGGCAGCCCGTCGCACTCTCGCGGTTGAGCGATCCGCTACGGCTGTAGCCTGCTGCACCTTCTCGTTGCTGCGCACCGAGTCGAGCGCAGCTTTCATCTGGTCGTAGCGCTCCCGTCCGGCCTTCGTCCCGAGGATGAATCCGACACCGAGACCGAGGATGAGACCTGTTCTGAACTTCATAGTGAAGGATTCTCCCACATCCCGTGAACGCATGGCCCGACCGGCGAGTTGGGGTTGCCCCCTGGTATCCTGCGCGCCGTTCGCCGCATCGGCGTACGCCTTCCGGGGTAGCTCAGTTTGGCAGAGCAGCGGACTGTTAATCCGTTTGTCGTGGGTTCGAGTCCCACCCCCGGAGCTCTACGGATCCCCGGGGCACCGGGCGTCTTGTCTCTCGCGAGAGAGCCCGGCAGCACCGATTCGAGATCGACTGTTCCCGTGGTGTCTGTCTGGGCACGGGACACGGGGCCCTACGGTCCCTCGTACCCTTGCACAACGTCCTCGACGATCTCGATCTCAACGGCTGCAGACGCCAGGATCTCCGGGGTGTCGCTACCGGCGTGATATCGGCGGCGAGCGACAACTCGGGAGATGCCGCTGCTGGCGATGAGCATGGCGCAGACCCGGCACGGTTCCATCGAGCAGTACATCGTCGTGCCGTCGAGCGGGAGGCCGTAGCGGGCGGCTTGGACGATGGCGTTCTGCTCTGCGTGGACGGTTCGGACGCAGTGCTGGCGCACGGTCCCGTCGTCATCCATGACCCTCTTCAGGTCGTGGCCGACTTCGTCACAGTGGGGCATGCCTGAAGGCGACCCGACATAGCCCGTACAGATGATTCGCTTGTTCCGAACCACGACGCATCCGCTCTTCCCCCGGTCACACGTGGCTCGAGATGCCACCTGATCGACGAGGTCGAGAAAGTAGTCATCCCAGCTTGGTCTCATGCGCTGCTCCGTGGTTGCGACGGCCGCCAACGATACCGGCTGGGCGATGCCGGGATGTCCGCAGAGATGGCGCGCGCCTTCTTGGTAGGTGTGGGATCTGTGAGCCGGTTCCAGGACCCTCGGGTCTGTGGCTCCCGTTGGGATGGATGGGAGGCTGGTTTACCGAGCATCCATCGCTCGCGACAGATGTGGTCGAGCGACCGAAGAGGAGTGTGAAGAAACATGACAACGTCAGACGAGAGTCCGCTGCAGGCGACATTGGATCTGTACAAGACCATGGACGAGGAATTGGCCGCTGCTCACGGAACCGCACAGTATGAGGGCCGCACGATCGACGACGGATGGGACCAGCTTCCGGCAGAGATATCGTCCGCCAAGGGGGACCTCAGCCATCTCAAGACTTCGGAGGGCGGTCGCAAGGCGAAGAGAGCCGAGGCGAGACCTATTCGTGCGGGGGACGAAGCGCTCGGCGAAACCTATAGCGCTCTCGTTGAGCGGGCTGCTGCTCAGGGGAACTACTTGCGCATCGAAGCGGGGGTCAAGAAGGAGATGGACGCAGGTGGTTCCGGCGACATGGTCACTCTCGA
>JAUVNV010000194.1 GCA_030599515.1 Acidimicrobiia bacterium | reverse complement strand
GGGGACGAACCGCGTCCACAATATCCATCTCATGGCCGACACCATCGACGAGTATGTGGTGTTCCCGGGACAGACTTTCTCGATCAACGAAGTCGTCGGCCCGCGAACCCTGGCGAAGGGCTATCTCGAGGACTGCGCCATCATCAACGGCGAAGTCGTCTGCGAGGGTCACCCGGCCAACGTCGGCGGCGGTGTCTCCCAGTTCTCCACCACGTTCTACAACGCCGTGTTCTACGGCTGCTACGAGGACGTCGAGCACAAACCACACTCCCTCTACTTCAAGAAGTACCCGGAAGTGATCGAAGCCACAATGGGGTATCCCAGCCCCGATGTGAAATTCAGGAACAACAGCGACGCTCCGGTCATCATCAGAACTGCGTATACGAACTCCACCATCACCGTCCTCTTCTACGGCAACAACGGTGGAAGAACATGCACCGCTGAGTGGGGCGAGCGGACCAACCCGGAGGAGTACGAGACCGTTTACGTCTCGGCCGAGGATGCCTCGACCGAGGATGTGGAGCTCGATCTCGATCCCGGACAAGAGAAGCAGGTACAGAGCGGCATCAACGGCTTCACGCAAACCGTCACCCGGATCATCAAACACCCGGATGACACCGTGGAACGTGAGAAGACTTGGACGTGGCGCTATCTCACCCAGGACAAGAAGATCGCCGTGCACGCCTGCATGGTCACCGAGGAACCCGTGAACTGCCCGGTGAAGCTCCCATCAACGGTTGGTTCCACGTGGGATGGCGCCTACGAGAGTCTCCTGGCCGATGGGTACACCGTCATCAGGGTCGACGAGGTGACCGAAACGGAGTCGCAGAACGGTGTCGTGCTATCGATGGACCCGCCCGGCGGCACGTTCGTTCGGCCGGGCGTCTCGATCACCCTCACCGTCGGTGTCTACACCGCTCCCCCGACCACGACAACGACCGCCCCGCCCGCGGAGACAACCACGACCACGACCACTGCAGCTCCCTGAGCTGGCTGGCCCTGGCCAAGTACGGACTACCGACTACATCCGGCGCAGCCGGATTATGAATAGAAGCGGAACAGTTCGGTGATCACCGAAGCGACCGCTCCGCTGGCAGCTTCGTCCCAGCCCCGCCGTCTCGTCACCTGAACGGTGTTCGCCGCGACGTAGACCCGATTGATCGCAGGATCGGATTCGAAGGTCCTCGCAGCCAGAGTCGCAACGAAGTCGTCGGCGCCGACGTCTGAAGGAGCTTCATCGAAGGACCGGGTCCCCATGCTCGCGAGATTCCGATCCAGTGTGAAGATCGTGACGTCACCGACCGTGACCCGGTCAAGTTCTTCAATAGGTTGACCCATTCTCCACTCCTGGTCTCGAAAAGCAGAGAGTAGACAGCAGAGAGAGCCTCCTGTCCTTCTACTTTCTACTTTCTACTTCTCAGTGCTTCGGTACCCCGCCCGTTGCGCTGCCCACGCGATGAACCTTCATCAGGTTCGTGGATGCCTGGAGATTCGGGGGGATGCCGGCGATCATCACTGTGGTGTCCCCGGTGCGGACGATCCCGTGTTCCAGCAGATACTCCTCGGCGAACGAGAGCATCTCGTCGGTCGAGCGGTGGGCCGGCGTGTGTAGCGGCGTGATACAGCCGAAGAGCGCCATGAGCCGGTAGGTCGCTTCGTGGGGCGTGAAGGCGTAGACGTCGGCTCGCGGCCGGTGTTTGGAGAGGAGCCTCGCCGTCGTCCCGGTTTCGGTGAATGCCACGATCGCGTCGACCTCGAGTCGGTTCGCCGTCTCCACTGTCGCCTGCGCCACCGCCGACGCGTACGGAGATGGATCGTGCAGCATCGCCGCGTAGGGCGCGGATACGAACTCCGGGCTCTGCTCTGCCTCTCGGCTGATCACGTCCATGGTTCGAACGGCCTCGCTCGGATAGGCGCCGATCGCGGTCTCTGCCGAGAGCATGACCGCGTCGGTGCCGTCGAGGACCGATCGGTACACGTCGGTCACTTCGGCTCTGGTCGGGCGCGGGTTGGTGATCATCGACTCGAGCATCTCGGTTGCGGTGATGGTGATCTTCCCCGCCCTGTTCGTTTGCTCGAGGATCTCCTTCTGCGCGCGGGGGACGCTCTCGAGGCTCAACTCGACACCGAGATCGCCGCGAGCCACCATCGCGCCGTCGGCCTCAGTAAGGATGTCCTCGAGATTGTGGTAACCGGACTCAGATTCGATCTTCGCGATGATCGGCGTGTACCGCACGTGCTTCCTGATCTCGCGAATGTCCTCACCCGACGACACGAACGACGCTGCGATGAGATCGAACCCGATCTCCCGGCCGATCGCCAGATCTTCGACGTCCTTCTTGGTGATCACCGGCACTGCCGTGTCGCTCCCGGGGAAGGCAGCTCCCTTATGGTCGAGCAACTCACCTCCGCCGACGACGCGGGTCCGGACCTCCCCACCGGCTGCCGACAACACCTCGAGGCGGATCATCCCGTCGGCGAGGAGCACCGCCGAGCCGGGTCGCAGATCGACAGACTCGAGATACGCGATGCAGATCGTCGATCCGTTCCCCTCACCTTCGCCGGGTTCGAGCATGACCTCCGCCCCCTGTTCCAGGGTGACCGAACCGGTCGGGAACGTCCCGACCCGGATCTTGGGACCCTGGATGTCCTGCATCGTCGCGACCGAGACACGGGCTTCGGACGCGGCGGTCCTGACCCACTCGTGCCGGCGGGCGTGATCCTCCGCTGTTCCATGCGAGAAGTTGAAACGGGCTACGTTCAAGCCGGCCTCGATCAGCGTGCGCACACCGTCGAGCGAGTCCACGGCAGGACCCAAAGTGGCGATGATCTTGGTCTTCCTTCTCATGCGGTCATCCTACCGACGGCGGTCCGGTCGCCGTGATCACTCGCCCTCGAGGACCATCCTCAGGAACGTGCGGGTCCGCTCGTGCTCGGGGTCGACCAGCACCCTGCTCGGCGGACCATCCTCGACCACCACGCCCTCGTCCATGAAGACGACTCGATCCGCCACACCCTTCGCGAATCCGATCTCGTGGGTGACGACGAGCATCGTCATCCCCTCCTCGGCGAGGGTGCGCATCGCGCCGAGTACCTCTCCGACGAGTTCGGGATCGAGCGCACTCGTCGCCTCGTCGAAGAGCATCATGTCCGGTTCCATCGAGAGGGCTCGAGCGATCGCCACTCGCTGCTGTTGACCGCCCGACAACCGGCGCGGGAACTCACCGGCCTTCTCCACGACACCCATGCGCTCGAGATTGGCAAGCCCGATCTCGTTTGCCTCCGCTTTGGACCGGCCGAGCACTTTTCGCTGGGCGATCGTGACGTTCTCGAGGACGCTCAGGTGATTGAAGAGATTGAACCGTTGGAAAACGATGCCGATGCGACGCCGCACAGCATCCGTATCGGTATCCGGATCCGTGATGTCCTCGCCCTCGATCAGGATAGTTCCGCTGGTCGGCTCCTCGAGTCGGTTGACGCAGCGCAGGAGCGTGGACTTGCCTGAGCCGGACGGACCTATGACGCACACCACTTCACCCACTGCCACCTGAAAATCGATTCCGCGAAGGACCTCCAGATCTCCGAAGCTCTTGTGGAGATCTTTGATCTCGATTGCGCTCGTCATCTGGATCTCGCCGCCTTCTTCTCAAGTCGTGAGACGAAGCGCGTCATCGGGATGGTCAGGAGCAGGTAGACCAAACCCGCAACCACAAGCGGCGTCGCGTTCGCGGAGTGGATCACGCCATCTCGTCCCCAGCGGGTCAACTCCTTGGTCGTGACGGTAACCCCAATGGCCGACACAAGCGACGTGTCTTTGAGCAGCAGAATGAATTCGTTTGTGAGCGGGGGAATCATCAGTCGGAAGGCCTGGGGCAGGATGATCCAGATCATCGCCTTCGAGTAGCTCATGCCGAGCGATCGTGCCGCCTCCATCTGACCGCGATCGACCGCTTCGATCCCGGCCCGGATCGTCTCAGCCATGTAGGCACCCATGACGAGGGAGAGGGCGAGTGCGCCGGGTCCGAACGTCGTTGGAACCCGGATTCCGAGAGCGATCGGGACTCCGAGGCCGATAAGCAGGATCCACACGAGGAGCGGGATGCCGCGAACGACGTCGATGTACGTCGCCGCCGCCCATCGAAATGGCCTCGACTGCGAGAGACGCATCAACGCGAGCACCAGACCGAGCGCGAGGCCACCGATGAACCCGAGGATCGTGTAGATGATCGTGTTCTTGGCGGCGATCAACAGGATGTCGGGGAACTGATCCGCCACAATCTCCGGTCGGAACATCGTGTCGACGACCCTCGCCCAGTCGACTGCGAGCAAGAATGCGGCGGTCAGGACGACGAAGACGACATACGACACGCCGCGCCAGAATCGCACCCTGCGTCGCTTCGAGAGTTCTCTCCACCAATTCAACACGGGGTCATCATAACGAACGGAGGGGACCCTGTGGGTCCCCTCCGTCGACTATCGAGACTTGGGTGACTACTAACCCCTGGTACCGAAGTACTTCTCGTGGAGGTCGCCGTAGGCGCCGTTGTCCTTCAACGTCTTCAGAGCGTCGTTGATCTGCTTGGCAAGGCCCTCGTTCTCGAGCGCCATACCGAATCCGTACTGTTCTTCGGTGTCGTAGGTCTCGGCTATCACGAAGTTGGCGTCTTGCGTAGCCCGGTACCCGTTCACCGGAAGGTCCTGCAAGATGGCGTCCACTGAACCGGACTCGAGAGCGAGGAACAGCGCAGCACCCTCGTCGAACGACACCAATTCTGCACCGGCGGGCTTGTTCTCTCCGGCATACTTCTCACCGGTTGTTCCCACCTGAACGCCGATCTTCATGCCATCCGTGTCCGCGAGCTTCAGTCCGCTGTTAGCGGCGAGGACCATCAGGGACTGCGCAGCGTTGAAGTACGGATCGCTGAACAGC
>JAUVNV010000262.1 GCA_030599515.1 Acidimicrobiia bacterium | reverse complement strand
GCTGATCGACACCGGCGTTTTCAACGATGACCGTTACTTCGACGTCGACGTCTCGTACGCGAAGGCCGCCGAGGACGACATGCTCATCCAGATCGACGTCACGAATCACGGACCTGAGGTTGCTTCGTGTTCGGTGCTTCCGACCCTGTGGTTCCGCAACACGTGGAGTTGGGGATACGCCGAGGGACCGATGGGTGACGTACCCGAGCGTCCCGAGATGGTTGCGGTCGACGGCGCCGACCCCACGATCACTGCCACCCACCCGGTGCTCGGCACGCACCACCTGTACGCGCTGAAAGCCGAAGATCTGCTCTTCACCGAGAACGAGACCAACGGCGAACGTCTCTTCGGGTGGTCGCTCGAGACGCCGTACGTCAAGGACTCGTTCCACCGGTACATCGTGGACGGTGAGACCGGCGCCGTGAACCCGGCCCGGCGGGGCACGAAGGCGGCAGCCGTCTACCGGCTCGACCTCGCAGCAGGGGAGACGAAGACGGTCCGGTTGCGCCTCAGTAGCACCCCCCACGATGCGCCGTTCGACGGTTTCGATGAGACCCGATCGCTCCGTCAAGACGAAGCCGACGAGTTCTATGCCGCGGTCCTGAATCCGAACCTCGACGACGAGGAGCGTTCGGTCCAGCGCCAGGCCCTCGCAGGGATGGTCTGGTCGAAACAGATGTACTACTACGACGTCCGGCAGTGGCTGGACGGAGATCCGTCGGGCCCGAATCCGCCGGAGAGCCGGCGATGGGGCAGGAACCGGGACTGGGAGCACCTGAACAACTTCGACATCATCTCGATGCCCGACGCCTGGGAGTACCCATGGTTCGCCGCGTGGGATCTCGCCTTCCACACCGTGCCGTTGGCGCTGATCGACCCGGAGTTCGCCAAGCGCCAGCTCCGCCTGATGACCCGTGAGTGGTACATGCACCCGAACGGACAGATCCCTGCGTACGAGTGGGCGTTCGGTGATGTCAACCCGCCCGTGCATGCCTGGGCGACGCGTCGCGTCTTCGAGATCGAGGCTGAACAGACGGGGACAAGAGACACCACGTTCCTCAAGGCCGTTTTCCACAAGCTGCTCCTCAACTTCACCTGGTGGGTCAACATGAAGGACGCCGATGGGAACAACGTGTTCCAGGGAGGTTTCCTGGGGCTCGACAACATCAGCGTCTTCGACCGCAGCGCGGCGCTCCCGACCGGAGGCCACATCGACCAGTCGGATGGGACGGCGTGGATGGGGTTCTTCACGCTCGAGATGCTCAAGATCGCCCTCGAGCTGTCGAAGGATGACCCCGTCTATCAGGATCTTGCCACCAAGTTCTTCGAACACTTTCTCGCGATCGCCGCCGCGATGGCCGACATCGAGGGTGGCCACGGCCTCTGGGATCCCGAAGACGGCTTCTACTACGACGTGCTCCACCTGCCGGACGGCTCTGCCACCCAGCTGAAAGTGCGGTCCCTTGTCGGGTTGATGCCTTTGCTTGCTGTCGACATCTCCGACGGCGACCGGGTCGACGGCTTGGCCGAGTTCGTGGGGCGCACACGCTGGTTCCTCGAGAACCGGCCCGAACTCCGACACCACCTGGCCGTCGAGGAGGATCCGGGTTCCGACGAGCGGTACCTCGTCTCGATCCTCTCGAAGGAGCGCGTCATCTCCTTGTTGCGGTACATGCTCGACGAGGACGAATTCCTCTCCCCATACGGGATACGATCGCTCTCCAAGGTTCACGAGAAGCATCCCTACCGGCTGAGCTTCGACGACGACACGTTCCAGATCGACTACGAGCCGGCGGAGTCCAGGGCCGGGTTGTTCGGGGGCAACTCGAACTGGCGCGGTCCGGTGTGGTTCCCCATCAACTTCCTCCTCATCGAGGCGCTCCAGGAGATCCACGGGTACTACGGAGAAGATCTCCGTGTCGAGATGCCGACCGGTTCCGGAGTCATGATGAATCTCGACCAGGTTGCGGACGAACTCTCGCGACGCCTCATCGGGCTGTTCCTCCCCGACGCGACGGGTCGACGGCCCACCCACGGGGATGTCGACCGGTACCGGAACGATCCGAACTGGCGGGACCTTGTGCTCTTCTATGAGTACTTCGATGGCGACACGGGTGCCGGACTCGGTGCCGGTCACCAGACCGGATGGACGGGCCTCGTGGCCACACTGCTCCAAGAACAGAAAGGGAAATGATGGTTCCGGAGATCGCTGCCGGCGACGTGCCGTATCTCACCACCGATCAGATGATCGAAGTCGACCGGGCCGTGATGGAGGACTACCGCATCGACCTGGTGCGGATGATGGAGAACGCCGGCAGGAACCTGGCTCATCTGGCACGGGAACGGTTCCTCGGCGGCGACCCGCGTGGACGACGGGTCGTCGTGCTTGCCGGTACCGGCGGTAACGGTGGAGGGACTCTCGTTGCTGCCCGCCATCTCTGCAATCACGGGGCCGCTGTCAGTGTCTTCGTGACGAAACCTTCCGATGATTTCACGCCCGTCCCCGGGCAACAACTCGACCTCTTACGCCGCATGGGAGTCACCATCGGATCCGTCGACGATGTGGAATCGGTCGAGAGACTGGACCTCGTTCTCGACGGCGTGATCGGGTACAGCCTCCAGGGTGCACCACGGGGTGAAGCCGGGACGATGATCCGCTGGACGAACGACCAGGCGGCACCGGTCCTGTCGCTCGACGCACCATCCGGGGTCGACACAACGACGGGAACTGTGTTCGAACCCGCGATCCGAGCGACCGCGACGATGACGCTCGCGCTCCCCAAACAAGGACTCAGAGCACCGGGCGTCGAGACCCACGTCGGCGAGCTCTATCTCGCCGACATCAGCGTCCCACCCGAGCTGTACAGCAAGTTCCTCGGAATCGAAGCAGGCCCGATCTTCGCCAGGAGCGACATCGTCCGGCTCCGCTGAGAGTTGTCGATTGTCCGTAGCGCGGGGGTCCTTCCCACCCCTTCAGGGGGAGGTGGCAGCGACGAAGGAGCTGACGGAGGGGGTCAAGGAGCTCCGGTCACACGGCCCGAAACAATCTCGGAATTCT
>JAUVNV010000210.1 GCA_030599515.1 Acidimicrobiia bacterium | reverse complement strand
GGCCCCTGTAGCTGAAGAAGCAACGGAGGTCGAAGAGGCCCCCGCAGCTGATGAAGCCGCGGAGGTCGAAGAGGCCCCGGAGGCGAAGCTCGAAGCTTCCGATACCGAAAGCGATGACGAAGCGATGGCTACTGAAGCATCCAATGAGGATGCCGGTAGCGAGTCCAAAGAACCCGATAGTGCGGCCGATGATGCCGCCGAGGAGGAATAGAACATGGCCAAGATGACGAGCGAAGAACTGCTCGCTGTCTTCGAGGAGATGAGTGTCCTCGAGCTGTCCGAGTTCCTCAAGGAATTTGAGGAGAAGTTCGACGTGACCGCGGCGGCCCCGATGGCCATCGCTGCCATGCCGGCCGCAGGTGGCGAAGCCGCCGCCGAGGAAGAGCAGGACGAGTTCGACGTCGTCCTCGTCGCCGCAGGTGACAAGAAGATCCAGGTGATCAAAGAGGTCCGCAGCCTGACGAGCCTCGGGCTCAAGGAAGCCAAGGCCGTCGTTGACAGCGCACCGGCCGCCGTCCTGGAAGGTGTCGACAAGGAAGCCGCCGAAAAGGCGAAGGAGACCCTCGAGGGTGCCGGCGCGACGGTGGAGTTGAAGTAGGGCAGCTTCGCTGCCGATGTAGCCGGTAGTCGTTAGTCAGTACTCAGTACTGGGAAGGAAGGGGAGTGGCTTTGGCCGCTCCCCTTCCTTCATGGCGCTGAATTGGGCCCCCTGCCTCGTCGCTGGCGCTCCTCGCGTCCCCCCGCTTCCTCCGTCGGCAGGGGGACAGTCGGGTCTTGCTGCTTGCTACTTGTGTCTTGCTACTCAATCCAAGACCTTGACGCGACCGGCGGTTCCGTTGTATGTTGCACCTACCAATTGAACGTTTTCTCACGACTCTCTTTAGACAGGGCCAGGTTAGTTGCGCGCTAGCTCGGATTCGTGCTATTCTCCCTTGTTCCGTAGCCCTGCCCACAGCTCCCGCTGATCGCATCCAAACGAGGAGGATCCTCCCTTGGCCCGTGCGCGCTCGACCCGACTTTCCTTTGCCAAACTGCCCGAAGTCCAGCCACTCCCGGATCTCCTTGCCGTTCAACGCGAGTCCTTCGAGGGCTTCCTCGAGAGCGGCCTGCGGCAGATCTTCGAAGGGGTTTCCCCGATCGAGGACTTCACCGGCAACCTCGCCCTCGAACTGACCGATCATCGTTTCGGCGATCCGACCGAATCGATCGAAGAGGCGAAGGATCGCGACGCCAACTACTCGAAGCCTCTGTTCGTAACCGCCCGTTTCCTCAACAGGGAGACGGGCGAGATCAAGGAGCAGCAGGTCTTCCTCGGTGACTTCCCGATGATGACCGACAACGGCACGTTCATCATCAACGGCACCGAGCGCGTCGTCGTCAGCCAGCTCGTCCGGAGCCCCGGCGTCTACTTCGACGTCACCCTCGACAAGACCTCGGACAAGGACCTCTACTCGGCGAAGGTGATTCCCGGGCGCGGTGCATGGCTCGAATTCGACATCGACAAGAAGGGCACCGTCGGTGTGCGCGTCGACCGCAAGCGCCGGCAGTTCGTCACCACGTTCATCCGGGCGCTCGGCTTTGCCGAATCGGACGAGGACATCCTCGCCCTCTTCGACGGCTCCGAACTGATCAGGGAGACGCTCGAGAAGGATCCGACGTCCACGAAGGACGAGGCCTTGCTCGATCTCTACCGAAAGCTGCGTCCGGGCGAACTCACGACCGTTGAATCGGCTCGCGGGCTCATCAACACGCTCTTCAACAACCCGAAGCGCTACGACCTCACGAGGGTGGGGCGTTACAAGCTGAACCAGAAGCTGTCGCGCCCCCAGATCGACATCGAGGCCTACAACCAGGCTGAGGACGGCCTCCTGTCCGATGAGGACATGCTCGATGCGATCCGCTACCTCATGGCTCTTCACAACGGTGTGGACGGGTACCACACAGACGACATCGACAACTTCCAGAACCGTCGCATTCGCACCGTCGGCGAACTGATCCAGAATCAGATCAGGGTCGGGCTGAGCCGTCTCGAGCGGGTCGTTCGAGAGCGGATGACCACCCAGGACCCCGAGGCGATCACGCCGCAGACGCTGATCAACATTCGGCCGGTCGTGGCATCGATCAAAGAGTTCTTCGGCACGAGCCAGCTGAGCCAGTTCATGGACCAGCCGAACCCGCTGGCCAGTCTGACGCACCGTCGGCGTCTCTCGGCGCTCGGACCGGGCGGCCTGTCCCGTGAACGGGCGGGATTCGAGGTTCGAGACGTTCACCCTTCGCACTACGGGCGGATGTGCCCGATCGAGACGCCGGAGGGTCCGAACATCGGCCTCATCGGTTCTCTCGCTTCCTACGCGAAGGTGAACCGATTCGGATTCATCGAAACGCCGTATCGGCAGGTCAAGAACGGCAAGGTCACGAAGAGGATCGACTACCTGACCGCCTCCGAGGAGGAGGGTCACGTCATCGCTCAGGCGAACGCGCCGCTCAACGACGACGGTTCGTTCACCAACGACCGCGTCCTCGTTCGCAAGACCGGCGGTGAGATCGACTCGGTGGAACCCGTCGACGTCGACTACATGGACGTCTCTCCCAAGCAACTCGTGTCCGTATCGACGGCACTCATTCCCTTCCTCGAGCACGACGATGCGAACCGTGCCTTGATGGGATCGAACATGCAGCGCCAGGCTGTCCCTCTCATCACGACCGATGCACCACTCATCGGAACCGGGATGGAAGCACGTGCGGCGGTCGACTCGGGCGACGTCATCATCTCACCGGTCGAAGGTGAGGTCGTGGAAGTGACCGGCGACGAGATCGTCATCAAGGAGAAGGGCGCCAACAAGAAGCACCGGCTCTCGCTGCTCAAGTTCGAGCGCTCGAACCAGGGCACGTCGATCAACCAGAAACCGATCGTCGCCGAGGGCGACACCGTCAAAGCCGGCACCGTGCTCGCAGACGGACCTTCGACGGAAGACGGCGAGCTTGCGCTGGGTCGCAACCTGCTCGTCGCATTCATGCCTTGGAACGGTTACAACTACGAGGACGCGATCATCCTCTCGGAACGACTCGTCAAGGACGACGTGCTCACGTCGATTCACATCGAAGAGCACGAGATCGAGGCTCGTGACACGAAGCTGGGTGCCGAGGAGATCACACGTGATATCCCGAACGTGGCTGAAGAGGTGCTCGCGGATCTCGATGACCAGGGCATCATCAGGATCGGCGCGGACGTCGGTCCCGGCGACTACCTCGTCGGCAAGATCACGCCGAAGGGCGAGACGGAGCTGACGCCGGAGGAGCGCCTCCTGCGGGCGATCTTCGGTGAGAAGGCCCGTGAGGTTCGCGATGTGTCCCTCAAGGTTCCACATGGTGAGACCGGCAAGGCGATCGCCGTCAAGGAGTTCCGTCGCGACGAGGGTCACGACCTTCCGCCCGGCATGAACGAACTCGTGCGTGTCTACGTTGCCAAGCAGCGGAAGATCTCGGAGGGCGACAAGCTCGCCGGGCGCCACGGAAACAAGGGCGTCATCGCGAAGATCCTCCCCGAAGAAGACATGCCGTTCCTGCCGGACGGCACCCCGGTCGACATCATCCTGTCGCCGCTCGGTGTCCCGTCCCGGATGAATCTCGGTCAGGTTCTCGAAACCCACCTCGGGTGGGCAGCCTCTTGCGGATGGAACGCATTCGACGATCTCAAGAGTCCCGCCTCGAACGGGGCGGGCCCCTGGACGAAGATCGCGACGCCCGTCTTCGACGGCGCACACGAGGACGAGATTCTCAAGGTACTTCGCGAGACCGTTCCGAATCGTGATGGAGACACCATGGTCGACGGTGTCGGCAAAGCAACCCTGTTCGACGGTCGCACGGGCGAGCCGTTCGATTCGCCGATCACCGTCGGATACATGTACATCCTGAAACTCGTGCACCTCGTGGATGACAAGATCCACGCCCGGTCGACCGGTCCGTACTCGATGATCACCCAGCAGCCGCTGGGCGGCAAGGCACAGTTCGGTGGTCAGCGCTTCGGAGAGATGGAGGTCTGGGCGCTCGAAGCCTACGGCGCCGCCTACGCCCTCCAGGAGGTCCTGACGATCAAGTCCGACGACGTGCGGGGCCGCGTGAAGGTCTACGAAGCGATCGTCAAGGGCGAGAACATCCCGGAACCCGGAATCCCCGAGTCGTTCAAGGTGCTCGTCAAGGAGATGCAGAGCCTGTGCCTCAACGTCGAGATGCTCTCGGCCGGTGAGGAAGTCGAGTTCAAGGAGATCGAAGAGGACATGTTCCGCACGGCGGCATCCCTCGGGATCGACATCTCACGGCCAGAGAAGGCCGAAATCAACATCAACATCTGAGGCTGACGGGAGCAACTGGTGACACAACTGTTCGATGAACTGAAAATCAGCCTCGCAGCGTCGGATCAGATCCGCGCGTGGTCCTTCGGCGAGGTGAAGAAGCCCGAGACGATCAACTACCGGACCCTCAAGCCCGAGAAGGAAGGCCTCTTCGACGAGCGCATCTTCGGGCCGACGAGGGACTGGGAGTGCTACT
>JAUVNV010000199.1 GCA_030599515.1 Acidimicrobiia bacterium | reverse complement strand
TTCGGAGGGCTTCGCAGTGGCGGATCGGATCCGTCTTCGATGGTCGACCGACGACGCCTCGCTCATCGAGGCGTTCAATGTCCACGGTGGCTTCATCGCCGGTGAGGTACTCGCAGCCACGGTCGAGAGAGACAGTTCGATCACAGCAGACCCTGTCGTCATCGATGGCGCCAACGTCGTCTTCACAATTGAAAGCACCTGACGGGAGGGGTCGGGCGGTTCGCGGTCATCTGCGGCCCTTGACCCCCTCCGCCTCCTGCGTCGGCACCTCCCCCTGAGGGAGAGGAAGAAGACTGGGAGAGGCGAAGGACCGCGCTCTCTACATCCTCGTCGAGATCACGAGCTTGCCCTTGCGGGTGGTCGAGGTGCGTTGGTGCTCGAAGGCTTGGCGGAACTTCTCCAGCGGGTAGACCTCCTCCACACGGGCTTCCAGGTCGCCTCTGGCCAGGGCGTCGTAGACGAACTTGACACCCCGCTCGCGGGACTCCTTGTCGTAGATGTGGTTGTAGACCGAGTACGGCCGAATGATGGCGGCGCGTTGGATCATCTCGATCTCCGGCACGATGGTCGGGGTCGGGTCCATGCCGCCGTAGAGGAAGATGATCGCGTCTTGCCCGAGGCCGCGGGCGTAGTCCTGAACGAGTTGCCCACCAATCGGGTCGTAGATGATCCGCACCCCACGGCCGTCGCTGAACTCCATTATCTGGTCGGACATGTTGCCGTCGCTCTGAGCGATCACATGATCGAAGCCGACGTCGAGCAGGAACTCACGTTTACTGCTCGTGCGACTGGTACCGATCGTCTTGGCACCAGCCATCTTGCACATGTCCATCGCCGCCATCCCGGCGCTGCTGCTCGCCGCCGTGATCAGGACGTAGTCGTCCGCATTGATTGCAGATATCTCGAAGAGGGCGTAGTAGGCGGTGAGGTAGGGAACCCAGATCGAACACGCCTCCTCCGGCGACAGGTTCTCCGGGTATCGAACAGCGAAGCGCTCCGGCACGATGGCGAACTCACCGTCGACCCCGTAGCCCTCGTTCATCCAGGGGATCGTGCTGACCTGATCCCCCACTCTGAGTTCGTGAACGCCTTCGCCAACGGCATCGACGATGCCGGCACACTCATCGCCAAAACGAGCCGGCAGATCCATCGAGAACACGTACTTGTTCTCGAACAGATGGAAGTCACCGAAGTTCAGCGAGAACGCCTCCACGTCGATCCGGATCTCGCCGGGACCGGGTTCCGGAATGGAAACCTCGTCGAGTCGAATGCCGCTCACGCCGGTGAATTCATGCAGTCTGAGCACTCGTGCCATCGCTTACCTCTGCTCCATGAGTTGCTCGATCGGTACGTAGTCGATATCGAACCCGTAGTACCGGGGTCCGGCTGCACCGTCGAGCACGTCTGTCGTGCGCTGCTGCTCGAGACCGCGCATCCCAACGGCGACTACCTCGTCTCCCTCCGCAATGTCGGTGCTCGTCGTCCCCTCTCCGGTCGAACGATACGCAAGCGTCACCAGGTCGGGACTACACACCCACGGCTCCCCATTGAGCCAGGTAACGTGGTTCTCGTTCTTGAACCAGACGCGCAGCATGTCTCCCTCGTACGAACCGGAGCCGCTGATCTCGACCGTTCCGAACATGTAGCCGTCACGATCCTCCCAATCCTTCTTCACGACCGTCCCCTCGAAGAGTCGCCATCCACCCGTGACCGTGAGGGCTGCATCGACCGGATCGTTGCCACTCTCGTTCGCGGCGCGTATTGCCCTTCCGATGGTGAGGCTCTTGGTGATCGTCCCTCGAACGACGATCTCCTTCATCTCCGATGCCGGCAGCACGGTCGACGCCATCGTGGTGCCCGTGAACGCCGCGACCGCGAGCATCTTCCCGATACGCTCGAGCATGTGGGGGTTCACCGTGTAGGCGACGATCACGATGTTGCCCCACTGATCGACGGAAGCCAGGGGCCAGCTGCTCTTCCCGGTGAGATACGGCATCGTCTGCATCTCGTCGGGGATGGCACGACCGGCGTAGTCCCCGTCCACGAGGGGGATTCCGAGACGTGCCGCGGTCACGATCGAGGCAGGTACATTTCCCGCCCCCAACTCGCCGGCGACGAGACAGCCGATGGGATCACCCAGGTACCGACCCAACTCCTTCACCGCCTCGGCCATCGAGTTGTCTCCGAACCGGTCCTCGACGTGCATCTCGGCGATGGCCTCGTCGAATTCTGGATCCATCGGAGCGATGGATCCCATGCCGAAGCATGTCGCGGTAGATGCCTCGTCCGAGATGTCGTCGACGTCGACCCACGTCAGGTCGAGTCCTTCGTCAAGCGCCGGCAGAAGCATCCCCATGCCCCACTCCACGCCCCCGCCGCCGCCGGTCCCCATGAACAGGCCACCGCAAACGATGTCTTCGCAGTCCCGCAGCGTCTCGAGTCTTCCGCTGGGCATTCTCATCCTCCAATGGGCACTGCGGACTGCCTCTCCGAGGCGAGTTCCGGTTCGAACGATTACGATCTTGCGGGGGTCGGACCCACGCCCTCGATGCACTCACTTCCTGATCGACACGAAGCCTATCACTTGCTAGGCTGGCGTCGAGCCACTCTGTTACAAGGGGCCACATGGCGTGAACTGTTGCGCACATCTCCGGCCGGCGACACCGGGGCGATGGTGACATCGTGACGGATTTCGTTCTTGTCACGCGGATCGACGACCCCCTCCCCTCGCCGGCGAGACTGGAGCCACCGAGCGGCCGGAACCCGCTGCGTTTGGGAGCAGTCCAGTGTGCGTGGGATCCCGACCCCGATGCTCATCGGGACACCCTTGCTACAGGGATCCGCCTCGCGGTCGCCCAGGGTGCGCAGGTCATCTGTCTTCAGGAGTTGACACTGGCTCCATACTTCGCCGTAACCCCCGACGATCGGGACGCTGCCGACGCGTACGTCGAAGACGTCGGGGACGGCCCTACCACCGAGTTCGCCCGAGAGATGGCGGTCGACGTGGGCGCCATCATCCACGCATCTCTCTACGAGCGAGACCCGGACGGACTCGGCTTCAATACCGCGATCGCCGTCGATCCCTCGGGTGAGCTCCTGGCTCGCACCCGGAAGATCCACATCCCTCAATTCGAGTTCTATCACGAGGATCGCTACTTCGCGCCGGGGAACACCGGATTCCCCGTCGTCGACCTCGCAGGCGCGCTATTCGGACTCCCAACCTGCTGGGATCAATGGTTCCCCGAGCTTGCTCGGATCTACTCCCTCGAAGGAGCAGAGGTCATTGTGTATCCGACGGCCATCGGGTCGGAGCCACATCTCAAGGACTTCGATACCCAACCTCTTTGGCGGCAGATGATCACAGCCAACGGCCTCGCCAACGCCACGTTCATGGTGGCTGTGAATCGAATCGGTACGGAACCGCCGCTCACCTTCTACGGATCCTCGTTCATCTCGGATCCCTACGGCCGCCTCATCGTCGAGGCGCCGCGCGACAAACCCACAGTTCTCGTTGCAGACCTCGACCTCGACCAAAGGCGGGACTGGCTCACCTTTGGATTGCTCTACACGCGGCGGCCGGACCAGTACGGACGTCTTTCCGAAACGCCGGACAGCCGGACGGATCACGACACTACGGAGGAACGACCATGAGATACCGAGCAGTAATCGCCTTGCTGGCGATCCTCTCGATGTTCGCTGCTGCATGTAGCAGCGACGAAAGTGGTGAGACCACCACAACGCAAGCAGGTACCGAAACGACGGAGGCAACTGAGACGACGGTCGCCGGCGGCGATATGGAGGGCGGCACCCTCCAGGTTGTCCGTTTCGAGTCATTTGACGGGTGGGTGCTCGACTCGGCGGCCGCGTGGTCGACCTATCAATCGCATCTCGCCGTCATCGAACCATTGCTGCGCTTCGGCGCCGACGGCAAGTCGCTCGACGCGGGGTTGGCAGAGGAATGGAACTACGACCCCGAGGCGCTCACGATCACGTTCAAGCTCAGGGAGAACGCCCGATTCAGCAACGGTGATCCGGTGACCGCCGAGGACGTTGCATTCTCCCTCGGTGTGTGGACCGCGGGGCCCAACTTCGGCATCAGCTTCGAGACCATCGTCGGTGTAACCGGCGAAGGCAGCGAGGTCGTTCTCGAACTAGCGTATCCAGACAACACGATCCTTCCGCTCATGGCTTCATCGGTGTCTGGCGTCATGCCAAAGGACTTCGCCGGGATGACCGAAGACGAGTACTACGCCAAACCGATCGGAGCCGGCGCATACCAGATAGAAGAGTGGACGACCGGCGGCCGGATGGTGTTCACCGCGAACGAGTTCTTCTACGACCCGGAACGGCCCTACTTCGACACGGTGGTCACGGACGTCATCGCCGACGAAACCGAGCGTCAGATCCTCTTCGAGGGCGGCGAAGCCGACCTCATCGAGTATCTCTCGGCCACCGCAGCGCCGCGGTATGACGCAGCGGCCGTCTACCAGTGCACGACCCACGCGACGGCGCACGTCGGCCTGAACGTGTTCAATCCGCCACTCGATGACCCCCTCGTGCGTCAGGCGATTGCATATGCGATCGACTACGACCAGGTCAGTGCGGCGTTGGGTACTGACTACTTCGAACCACCCAGCGGGATCATGGCTCCCAACATCTGGACCTGGGCGCCTCCCACGAAGCCATATGTCCGGCTTGATCTCGCCAAGGCGAAGGACCTGCTGGCCCAGTCGTCTGCTCCCGCCGGCGGATCGCCGGAACTCGTCTATGACGCGGGGAGCGATGCTTACACCCTCGTCGCCCCGGTCTTCCTGGGAAACCTGGCAGAGATCGGATTCGTTAAGCAGTTGC
>JAUVNV010000198.1 GCA_030599515.1 Acidimicrobiia bacterium | reverse complement strand
CCGCTGCCCTGTTCGTTTCGCGATGTCGTACGCCTCACGGGTTGCGCGGAAGCCCATCACCGGATCCTCCGTCGAGCCGACATACGACAGATTGATGCGTCCGCGAATCGAAGTGAACGCGAGACCCTCGCGATCCGCCAGTTCGAGAGCGCCCTTGATGAGCGCGAGGCCCTGTCGGATCCTCCCCAGCGCACCGAGCGCGGTCCCCCTGGTGATCATCGCATTGGCGATTGAATCGGTGAGTGCGAACTGCTCGAGCGCCGGCAACGCCGCCTCGGCCGCTGCCGCGGTCGTCTTCCTGGGAGCGTTGGTGAGCAAGTAGGCACGAGCAAGATCCGATGCGGCAACGGCCAGATTGGGGTCGGTGCTGAGGTCTTTGTCTGCCACGTGCGCCTCGAGCAGCTCGATCGCCCGTTGCGACTGCCCTGCTCCGTTGTAGACGTCTCCGAGCAGCCTGACGGCTCGATTCAGTCCCGTCTCATCATCTATCTGTCTGTAGTAGTCAATCGCCTGTTGAGCCTTGGCGATCGCGGCCTCGGAATCGGCGAGCACATTTGCCGCGGTTGCGATCCGTTCCCAGATCGGGGCGCGCTCGTCGTCTGCACCGGTCACCTCGAGCGCTCGCTCCGCCAGCGATCTCGCTTGCTCGAGTGAGTTCAGATCGGCAGCCCGGTCCGACGCTCGCAGGAGGGCATCCCTCGCTACCGATCGCAGACCGTCCGCCTCATCACCGGAAGCCGCCCGGTAGGCATCGAGGTAGTGAGAGGCAACCACGACGGCGAGTTCCGGACCCAACTGCTCGAGGTACCGGGCGACCTCGAGGTGGCGCTCTCTCCGCACGTCGCGACTGATCCGGCCGTGCGCGACCTCACGGATGAGGCTCTGCACGAACTGGTATTGGCCACGTTCGGGCGACCGAGGATCTTCATTCACAACGAGCATTCCCCCTCGGATCAAGGGTCGCAGCTGATCCGTGAGTTCGTCTTCTGATTCCCCGGTGACGTGGGCCAGCGTGTCGATCGTGAAGCTGTGGCCGACGACGGCGCAGTCCTGGAGCAGCGACCGGTCCGCAGGTTCGAGCCGATCGATCCGGGCACCGATGACGGCCTGGAGCGACTCGGGTACAGCGAGATCGCTAAGTGCACCGGTGAACGAATACGCGCCGTCGGCCTCAACGAGATCGCCACCGGCAACCATCATCCGAATCATCTCGACCGCATAGAGCGGAATGCCGGCGGCCCGATCGACGATCGCTTCCCGGATGTCACCGCCGACACCGGGAGCCATCCCGTCGACGAGCGAGCGCATGTCGATGTCGGCGAGCGGGCCGAGGTGGAGCGAGATGAACCCGTGTTTGCCCTGTCCCCAGCCCACTCTGCGTTCGAGCAGATCCGGCCGAGCGAGCGTGACCACGAGGATCCGATGGTTGCGTGACCACTCGGGGAGTTGTTCGACGAAATCGAGTAGGGCCGGGTCCGCCCAGTGGAGGTCGTCGAAGATCAGCACAGTGGTGCCCCGCTCGGCGATCCGCTCGAAGAAGGTCCGGAATGCTGCGAAGAGCTCCGCCTGGTCCCCAACAACCGAGCCACCCACACCGAGCAGGCTCGCGAGGCGGGGTTCGAGCCAATCCGCCTCCTCCGGGTCGGCGATCCAGTCGCCGATGGCATCCCGCAACAGGTTTCGGGTCATTGCTTCGTCGTCGGTCTCGGCGATGTTCGCTCGCCGCCGAACCATCTCCCCGAGGGCCCACAGCGTCACTCCGTCGCCGTACGCGGGTGAGCGCCCTTCATGCCAGTACACACTGTCGACGATCCCGTCGAGGTACTTCCCGAACTCCAGCATGAGACGGCTCTTGCCGATGCCTCCCTGACCGACAATCGACACGAGTCGTGTCCGGTTCTCTCGCCCAACAGCGGCGTACATGTCTTTGAGGAGTCGGAGTTCGTCGACCCGGCCGACGAACGGTGGCTCAATCCCGTCGCCCGGTTGACTGCCGACGAGGCCGAGCAGTCGTTCGGCTCGCCATGCAGCCACCGGGATCTCCTTGCCCTTGACCGGGTGGTGGCCGAGCGCTGTGAACGCGATCGCTGCGCCGACGGCACGCTGTGTGGCCTCACCGACCAGCACCGTCCCCGGATCGGCGAGCGACTGCAGACGAGACGCTGTGTTCACCATGTCACCGACAACGAGTCCCTGCTCGTTCCCGCCCGGCCCAACCGAGGCCTCACCGGAGAGCACACCGACACGGACGGTGAGTTCGGGAACATCGTTGTCCGTGCCGAGCTTCGAAATCGCGTCTGTGAGTTCGAGACCGGCTCTCACGGCGCGCTCCGCGTCATCCTCGTTCGCCTCTGTCGCACCCCACACGGCCATGACGGCATCACCGATGAACTTGTCGACCACACCGCCGAAGGCCTCAATCACGTCCCGGGATCGATCGAAGTACTCGGTGAGGAAGGCGCGAACCTCCTCCGGATCACGCGCCTCGGAGAAAGGCGTGAACCCGGTGAGGTCGGCGAACAGCACGGAAACGAGCCGCCGTTCTGCGACGGCGGGCGGTTCCTCAGGTAAGGGCTTGCCCTGCGCAGCATCGGTCAGCGCTTCGCCACAGCTGCCGCAGAAGCTGTTCCCGGGTGGGTTCGTCGTACCGCACGACGGACACGCAATCTCAAGCGCCGTCCCACAGCTCCCGCAGAAGGAGTTCGTGTCTGGATTCTCAGTAGCGCAATTTGGGCAGACGACCATATTGACGAGGCTACCCCATCGATTACCCCCTAATCGGGAAGTTCTTGCGCTCGGCAACCACAGAGATGGGTCCGGGCGAGAACCCAGACCCATCCTCTTGTGTCTTGCTACTTGTGTCTTGCTACTTGATCAATAATCAATCTCTTCCAGATCCGCGACCTTGGCCTTGACGGCGTTGGCCGCCTCGAGGAGACCAGCAGCCTCTTCATCGGTCAGCGCTACTTCGGTCACTTCGGTCACTCCACCTGCTCCCAGCTTGGCAAGGACACCGAGATAGACGCCGTCGATGCCGTACTCGCCGGTCATCCACGCACAAACGGGCATCTCCGCACCGCTGTCCGTGACGACGGCCTCGACCATCGCAGCCGCAGCAGCCGAAGGGGCGTAGTACGCCGAACCGGTCTTGAGGAAGGCCACGATCTCGGCACCGCCGCCGCGGGTCCGATCGACCAACTCGTCGATCGTTTCCGCGTCGAGCACCTCGGTCATCGGCTTGCCGTCGATCTCGCAGAGGGACGGGACCGGAACCATCGTCGGGCCGTGGCTTCCGAGCGTGACGGCCTTCACCGACAGAACGTCGACGCCGGCCTTCTCCGAAATGAAGTGCGCCAGTCGCGCCGAGTCGAGCATGCCCGCCTGACCGATGACCCGTTCCTTCGGGAAACCGGAGACATCCGCCGCCAGCGTCGTCATCTGATCCAACGGATTCGTGACGACGATGATCACGCAATTCGGGGAGTGGGCGACGATCTCTCCGGTGACGGTCTTGACGATCTTGGCGTTCACGCCGAGCAGGTCCATGCGGCTCATGCCGGGTTTCCGTGGCAGACCTGCGGTGATGACGACGACGTCGCTGCCCGCCGTGTCGGCGTAGTCGTTGGTCCCGATCACGAGGGTCCGGTATCCGAGGACCGGACGGGACTGGTTCATGTCGAGGGCCAGGCCCTGAGGCAGTCCATCGACAATGTCGATCATGACAACTTCGTCGATGACGTCGGCCTCGGCTAGACGCTGGACGGTCGTAGATCCGTACTTCCCGGCCCCAACAACGGTGACCTTGCTCATCGCGACTCCTTCTGTCGGTGGAACAACCCAAGGCTAGTGAGACGCCAGGGGAGTGAATCCGTCGAGTGTCAACTCCAGAGGCATCAGACCCCAGAGGTACTCGGTAGTCGGTAGTGGGTACTCGGTACTCGGCGATGACTCTGCTACACCCTCGACCGGATACCGGATACCGGATACCGGATACCGGATACGTCGCCGGAGGCGACCAATCAGCTCCGCTTCGTGCGGTCCACGGCCTTCAGGATCTTCAAGTTCAGAGCGACGAACCGGACGAGTTGATACGGCTTGCTCTTCATCCGCTTCCGCTCACGATCGGTGATCCTCATCTCGGTCATTCCGGAATCACCTTCCAACCCGGTTTCGCCTTCAGTTTGTACATGAACGTCGTCTGGACCATCCGCTTCATCCATGCTCCGGCCAACCCCGTCTCCATGTCGGAGACGAAGAGATCCCTGCCGTACTCGTTGGGGTAACGATGGGGGTCCGGTACCACCGGGTACATGATGATCGTGGCCGCCGAACCATCCCAGAGAGAGTCGCCCATCGAGGCGATGCACGCGGCAGCCATGTGTGACATGCGCTCCTCGTGGGGCATGTGACCGTGTCTCACAATGCAGTCACGTGGTGTCGATGGACGTCCGGAGCAACGGCCCGGTGGGGTTGGATCCGTTATCGGAATCCAACCCCACTCCCTCGTCCGTGCTATCCGGCCGGCAACCCCAATGCCCGCGTCAGGAACGTCGCCATCTCGTCTCGTCTCACGGGGGACAAGGGACAGTAGTTGTCGTTCGTCGGCGGGTTGCACCCTCGCGTGATGCCCGCAGTCGCGAACCGGTTGATGTCGTTCTCGAAGATCGAGTCGTCATCATCCGTGAAGTAGTCCCGATCCGCAGGCGGGAGATTCAGCATTCTCGTGAGGAACGCCGCCATCTGCCCTCTGCTCACAGTGTCATCCGGACAGAATTGATCGTTGTCCGGCGGGTTGCAGCCCTTCGTGATACCAGCTGCCGCGACGCGATTGATGTCGTCCTCGAAGATCGAGTCGTCAGCATCCGGG
>JAUVNV010000270.1 GCA_030599515.1 Acidimicrobiia bacterium | reverse complement strand
GCGTTTGGTGGTCAGTGGGACGGGGGATGTGAATCTCGATCCGGGTTTTGTCCGGTCGTTCCCTTCCACGGGTTACGGGTACGCCTGGTCCGGTCTCGATGACATCTTCAACCGGGATGACCTGACCGTGATCAATCTGGAGTGCTCGGCGTCGGATCTGGGCACGCCGTGGGACAAGCCGTGGACGTTCCGCTGCGATCCCGAGGCGCTCCCGTCGATGGCGGCGGCCGGTGTGGACGTCGCGAACCTGGCGAACAATCACGCCATGGACTACGGATTCGAGGCGATGATCGACGCCCGTGCCAACCTGGCCGGGGTCGGTATCGACCCGGTCGGAGCGGGTGCGAACGCTGCGGAGGCCTACGCGCCGGTGCTCGTTGAACGCAACGGTTGGACGATCGCGATCCTGGGCGGCGGCGGCGTCCACCCCGAAACGGGGTCCTGGATCGCTACCGAAGACCGGCCCGGCATGACCGACGGCGACTCCGCCGAAGCGATGACCAGAGCCATCAGAGCCGCCGACGAGATCGCCGACCTCGTCCTCGTCACGATCCACTGGGGTAAACAGGGCACCACCGAACCCCGCGGATTCGAGATCCGTCTCGCCGAAGCGTTCATCGACGCAGGAGCGGACGGCATCTTCGGACACCACCAACACGTCCTCCAACCCCTCGGCTGGTACAAAGGGAAGCCCATCGCCTGGGGGCTCGGGAACTTCGTCTGGCAGGCCGGCTCAACCCAAGCCCGCACAACCGCCATCGCCCAATTCGTATACGAACCCGACGGCCGCATCGGCGCCTGCCTCATCCCGGTCGTGATCGAAGCAACAGGACACCCGGTACTCCAACCCGGCTACGACGGACCCTGCATCCCACACGGACAGGAGTAGTCCCTGGCCGGCAGTCGGTAATCGGTAATCGGTAGCCGGTAGCCGGTAGCCGGTGACTGTGTCTTCCTACTTTCTACTTTCTACTTCCTACTTTCTACTCTCTACTTTCTACTTCTCCGTCTTCGATCCCGCAGTCGGTGTCTCCACATAGCGGAACACGGGATGGTCGGCAGCGACCTTCGAGAAGTCCTCGCTCGTCGGATTCTCCGGCACGTCGGAGTACGGGCCGACGATACGCCCGAGATCCCGGTGGTATCGGAGCAGGACCGGGCTTCGACTACTCGAGTTCGGCGATGACCTCGTCGGGGATGTCGAAGTTGGCATGGACCTCCTGCACGTCGTCCAGATCCTCAAGGGCGTCGACGAGGCGCAGCACCTTGGCAGCGTTCGCGGCGTTGAGCGGCACCGAGATCGCAGCGATCTGGGTCACGTCTCCCTGATCGACCTTAGCTCCTGAGTCTTCGAGGCTGGAGCGAACCACCGCCAGGTCCCCGGGGGCGCACATGATCTCCCACTGGTCGCCGGCCTCTTCGACGTCGTCGGCCCCGCCGTCGAGCGCCGCCATCATCACGGTGTCCTCGTCGCCAGTGACGAGCACGTAACCCTTCTGTTCGAAGAGGTACGCCACGGAACCCGGTTCGCCGAGGCTCCCGCCGTTCTTCGTGAACGTGGAGCGAACTTCGGCTGCCGCGCGGTTGCGGTTGTCGGTCAGGATGTGGACGTACAGAGCGACGCCGCCCGGCGCATAGCCCTCATACCAGAACTCCTCGTAGTCGACACCCTCGGCATCGCCGCTGCCACGGGCAATGGCTCGCTCGATGTTGTCCCTTGGAACGGATGCATCCTTCGCCTTCTGGATCGCCGTCGCTAGCGAAGGGTTGCCCTCGGGGTCGGCCCCGCCGGATCTGGCAGCGGCCTCGATCCCCTTGATGAGCTTGGCAAACAGCTTCCCCCGCTTCGCGTCTTGACGCCCCTTGCGGTGCTTGATGTTGGCCCATTTTGAGTGTCCGGACATCAGCGCTCCTCCGCGAGATCGATCAAGATGGCGTGCAGACGGTCGTCGTCCGTCAACTCGGGGTGGAACGACGTTGCAAGGATACGGTCTTGTCGCACCACAACCGGATGATCTCCTCCCCCACCCGGATCGACCACCGTCGCGAGCACCTCGACATCGCCTCCAACTTTGGCGATCCATGGCGCCCGAATGAAGACCGCTCTCATAGGTTCGGCCAGCCCGACGACACGGAGGTCCGCTTCGAACGACTCGACCTGCCGGCCGAAAGCGTTTCGTTCAACGATCACATCGAGTACCCCGAGTTGAGGCTGATCCACCCCTGTCGTGCCAGAGGCAAGGAAGATCATGCCAGCGCAGGTTCCGAGAACCGGCATCCCGGCAGCGATGCGTTCGCGGATCGGATCCATCAAGCCGTAGATTGTGGCGAGGCGACCGATCGTTGTGGACTCGCCTCCCGGAATGATCAGCGCGTCGACGCGGGCGAGCTCGTCCGGAGTCCTGATCTCGAAGCCGTCGTGCCCGAGCCCCTCAACGACCGCGAGGTGCTCTCTGAAGTCGCCCTGAAGGGCAAGGGTTCCGACCTTCACTAGTCGCCCCGGTCCTGCATCCGCTCGTCGGCAGGCATCGTGTCGATGTTGATCCCGACCATCGCCTCTCCCAGACCCTCGGACACCGAAGCGATCTTGGCCGCATCCTTGTAGAACGTCGTAGCTTCAACGATGGCACGGGCGCGGACGTCGGGATCACCGGCCTTGAAGACACCGGACCCGACGAAGATCCCGTCACAGCCGAGCTGCATCATCAACGCCGC
>JAUVNV010000129.1 GCA_030599515.1 Acidimicrobiia bacterium | reverse complement strand
TTCGCGACCGAGAGCAACAACGAGTCCAGAATCGTCAGCTTCTCGAAGTCCGTGATCACCTGGTTCGTCTTCACCACGCCGTGGTGGGCCATCCGAGTGGTTGGCAAATCCGAGAGAACCACGTCGCTGCCATCACCGTCGGATGAGAGACTGACCGTCCCCCGATCAAGGGAGATCGAGTGCATGATCATTCGCAGCAAGGTCGTCTTGCCTGCCCCGTTCGGACCAATCAGGCCTTCGATCGGATGCGTTCCCACGGTCAGATCATCGACGTCCACGACGACCCGTCCACCGAAGCTCTTCACCGCGTCTTGGATGCGAACGCTCGGACGCGAGCCGTCGCTGTCCCCCGTGGGCTCCCCAGTGACCGCGGTGTCTTGGTGATCAGCCGCCATGCATCCTCCTCATCAACTTGTCCCTTCGCATGTCGCCGAGGACGCCGTACGGCCGGAAGAGGAGGACGATGATGAGCACGGCGCCGAACACCATCTCGCGGAGCACGGGAATGGCTTGCGTGTACCACTCGCGGGGGAGCGGCAAGTAGAACTGAATGACGATGTCGAAGAGTCCCACTGTGAGAGCAACCCCGACAACGGCTCCCCAGACCTGAGTCGTGCTACCCAGGACCAACCCGACCATCACCGCCAGGGTGAGATCGATGCCAATGTTCGCGGTTTCGAGGAAGCGCTCGTTCACACCGTACATGGCACCGAGGAGCCCCATGCCTGCCGAACTGCCGGCGAACAACCACAGCTTGGATCGGAACGATGCCTTGCCCAGGCTTCGGGCCAGCGGCTGGTTGTCACCGATAGAGATCAGCAATCGACCGTAGGGCGATTTATGGACGCGAGATACGTAGTAGAGGATGCTGGCGACCACGATGGTCAGAATGACGAGCCACAACGTCTCGTTAGCCTTGACGCTGCCAATGTCGTAGGGGAAACCAAGTCCGCCCATCCCGAGGGCACCGCCCGTCAAGTCTTGCTCTGTTGTCGCCACAATCCAGACGGCTGTGGCAAAGCCCAGCGTGCCCACCAGGACGCCGTCGATGTCGAGGTCGGCGATGAGCCACCCGACGAGGAGGCCGGCAAGGCCGGCCACGACCGTCCCGAATGCCATTGAGATCAGGAACGCCCAGACTTCTCCAAATGGCCAGTCGACCTTGACGAACAGCACACCGAAGGCGTACATCCCAATGCCCCAGAAGCCGACGATGCCGAAGTTTGCGATGCGGGCGAGCCCCAGTTGCAGGTGAAGCAGCAGTGCCAGTCCGATCACCATCACGACGTAGAACAGCCCGGAAACAAGGAACGCGTCGAGCCAGTCCAGGTTCATACCACTAGACCTTCTCCGTGTCGGCCATCCGCCTGCCGCGGAGTTTCAAGATGATGACGAAGGCAGTGATGAGGGCCAGTTGGGCGTACAACACCTGGCCGAATTGGAGCGTCATTGCGGTGAGCGCCACGCCGGTGGCGATTCCGGCGATGATGACGCCGCCGATGTTCTTGGTGCCGCCAACGAGAACAACCAGGAGGATGAAGAGGAACTGTCGCCACCCGAGCAATGGCGCAACCGAGGACCCGACCCCGTAGAACGCACCCGCGAGTCCGCCGGCGACGCCGGCCAGGAACCAGATCATCACGGTGACGACCAGCGGCCGGATCCCGCTGACCTGCGCCAGGTCCTCGTCGCTGGCCAGTGCCCGGATCTGAAGACCGAACGTGGTCTTCTGGATGAACCAGAAGAGCAGCAGAGCCAGGATCAGGACGCTGCCCAGGGCGAGGAGTCGGAACGACGAGACCCCAACGCCCAGCACGAAGATCGTGTGCGGGGGAGGGACGTCGTAGAAGCGGACCGGATACCCGAAGATGAACTGCAGGCCGTGGCGGAGGACTATGGACAGACCGAAGGAGATGATGATCATCTCCAGGGCGCCGACGTTGCGATGCTTGGCGGGCCGGAAGATGGCGAAGTAGGTGGCGACGCTGACCAATCCGGCGAGGAGCCCGGCCGGTAGCAGGATGGTGTAGAAGTTGAGGTCGTACGTCGTATTGATCCACATCCCGAGATAGGCGCCGAGTGTGATGGTTTCGGAGTATGCGACGTTGATGAGACCGGTCAGTCGGTACAGGAGGGCGAAGCCCATGGCGGCGAGAACCAGTGGGGCATGCTCGGTCAGGCCGATCACGAGGGAGTCAGAAATGAGGTCCATCAGCATCGAGTCCCGGCCGGCGCGTCGCGTTCTGAGCCTTCGCGACAACGCGTTCCGTCGAGTGTCGGAAGGTGCTCGGCGTCACGATTCATGAGTGTCTGCTGCCCTGTGCCTTTGACGCTGCTCTGCATCGCGATGTATCGAGATAAGACGAACATTCATTGATAATCGATTATATGAAATTGTATCAGCCCGCGTCAAACGACCGTGAGCTGTCGCTCCACCTACGGGATAGCACCACGTCGGGTTGTGCGGGGCGGAGCCCGTCGTCCTTCGGGAGCACTCCACACGCTCCGACATCGCCGCTCCCATTCAGGCGCGGCCGGCTGCTACCTCGTCCTCCCGGGTCTTCCCGGCGAGCAGGATCAGATCCTCGTGGAGTTCGAACCAGATGTTGTGGTAGCTGTCGACTCTCGGTGACGCGATGTAGACATGGTCGCCGGTCGTCACGAGGCTCGCCGCATTCTCGAGCCGCGCGGCGTACGTGCTGAGCCGGGGGAGACCATCGCATAGCGGCTGGAGCCAGGCGACCGCGTCTTCATAGAAACTCGCCAAGTCGGATAACACCTTGGCGTCATATTCGGCATTCGTGTGATCGTTGAGTACCGGCTGGCCGTCGACGTCACGCATCTGCCACGCCGTCACAATCTCCTTCAGACGCCCGTCGAGCGGCACGAAGGTGTCGAGCGCCCGCTCGGCGTTGGCGGCTCCCCAGTGCTCCCGATCGATAACGATCATCTCGGTACCGAGCGCCCGGCCGTCAGGTGTGAGCTTGAACATGGCACCGGTGAGCTCGGCCAGTCCATCCGCCGTCAGCTGATCGAGGAGGACACCCGCTTCCTCCTCTGTGGTCTGGAAGGCCGCTGCAAGCGCGTCCGGGGTCACGAATCCCTTGATGAGGAGGCCGCGGACGACGAGGTCGGTCGAGGGCGGCTGCGTTTCGGTGCGATCGGGTTCTGCCATGGTCGTGCTCCTCTCCTCGGAAACGGCGATCTGCACTCCGAGTTCGTCGGCCCAGGCCAGCAGCGTCGCCGCCTCCGGCACGATCGCTGTACTTCCGGCAACGGAACCGGCGAACACCTCACCGCTGCCACCGTCGATCGTGAGCCGGTCACCGGTGGTAAACGTGCGGTTCCCGATCATGACCGTCGCGTCGCCGACCCGCACAGCAGCGGCTCCCACTACGGCGGGGATCCCCCACCCTCGAGCCACCACCGCCGCATGGCTGGCGAGGCCGCCGGTCGAAGTCAAGATCCCGACCGCTCGGGCCATACCGTGGACGTCGTCGGGCGATGTCTCTGTGCGCACCAGGATCACGTCCCGATTCTCGTCGGCCATTGCAGCAGCTTCGTCGGCCGAGGTGGCGATCTCACCCGACATCACCCCCGGCGAGGCCGCCAACCCCTTTGCCAATACGGGGGCCTCGAGTCGCAAGCCGACCACGGCAACCGGTGGGTTGATCAGGTGGTGGGCAACACGGGCAACGGCTTCGGCACGGGAGAGCGGGAAAGCCTCCTCTTCGGCCATCTCGACCGCGATCCGCAACGCCGCCTGGGGGCTCCGCTTGCCGATCCTCGTTTGGAGAATCCAGAGGTGGTGCTGTTCGATCGTGAATTCGATGTCGCAGACATCGCTGTAGTGACACTCGAGCGTGTCGGCGTAGCGGCGGAGCTCAGCAGCGACCTTCGGCATGCGTTCGTCGAGCACGGTGATCGGCTCCGTGTGATGGGTCCCGGCAACAACCTCCTCACCCTGGGCATCGAACATGACGTCGCCGTACAGCATCTTCTCGCCGGTCGCCGGATTCCGGGTGAAAACGACGCCCGTCGCCGAGTCGCCGCCCCGGTTGCCGAACACCATGGCCTGCACGGTAACTCCGGTTCCGAGGTCATCGTCGATGCTCTCGTGGGCGCGATAGGCCCGCGCACGGTCGCCATTCCACGACCGGAACACCGCCTCGATCGCCCCGCGCAGCTGCTGTCTCGGGTCGTCGGGGGCTTCGGGCACACCGACGATTTCCCGGTAGGCCGTCTCGAAGCGTCCGCGGCAGGTCGCAGCAAGATCCGGATCTCCTGATACGGCGGCGAAGCCTGCTGTTGTGGCGTCGTTGAGTCCGAGGTTGAGGATCGTGTCCATCATGCCCGGCATCGAGATCGGTGCCCCAGACCGCACGCTCACGAGCAATGGATCCGCCGGATCGCCGAAGCGCCTTCCCACTGCCGCCTCGAGGCGAATCATGTGCTCGGTGATCTCATCGTCGAGTCCCGGCGGCCAGCCGGCGGCGAGGAAGTCCCGGCACGCGACTGTCGAGAGGGTGAATGCGGGAGGCACCGGAATGCCCAACTCCCGCGCCATGACACCGATGTTGGCCGCCTTGCCACCGATGATCGCGACGACCTCGTCGTGTGATCCGATGGGGGGGTGGTCGTAGGCGTAGACGTAGGTCATGGTTCGGGAACCTCCTGCTCCTCGAGCAACTCGTCGCGGATGCTCTCCATCGCATCCGCGGGGACACCCATATTCTCGGTCACGAACCCCTCGATCGAACCGGACACCGCGAGGATCTCGTCGCGGGCCGCATCGATGTCCTCGCGTTCGACAATGAGGAAGCGCCGCGCAGCCTCAAGGTCGGACGGGTCCAACTTTCCGCCGGCTTCCTCATTCAGGCGGGAGAGTCGGGCCTCGATGGACGGTCCGAAGTGGGCGTTGGAGGCCAGATAGTCACTACGAACGGTGGGCCAGGGGACACCGAGGATCGAGAGCAGCAAAGCAGCCGCAACCCCCGTTCGGTCCTTTCCTCCGATGCAGTGGAAGATGAGCGGCAGATTCGCCGAATCTGCAATCAGCAGCATCAGTCGGCCGAAATCTGCTGCGTTCTCTCTGATGAGGACGCGATTCGCCGCGGCGAGATTCGGCAGTTCCGAGAAGCGACCGGTCTCGAAGGCTTGACGTATCGCCGGGTCGGCATTGACCGCTCCGATTGGGATCCAAGCGTATCGGATTCCGTCCGGCAGGCGATCCGAACCGAACGTCTCTACCCCAAGCCTGGAACGGAAATCGACGACCGTTCGGATGCCCAGCCGGGTGAGGGTGGCCAGGTCGTCATCGGTCGATTTCGCCAGGTGTCCCGACCGGAACACCCGGCCGGTGCGAACGATGCCCCCATCCGTCGATGTGTACCCGCCGAGATCGCGGAAGTTGGGGACTCCTTCAAGAACGATGGATGCTGCCTCCATCATTCCTCATTTCAGAGACGCTACTGAATCGCCTATCATAGATATTCGATAATCGATGATACGGAATTCTCGACCCCAACGTCAACTCAGATCCGCGCCCCCGGGCCCCCCGAGGTCATGCTCATCCGCGACGACACTGCGGCCGTCGATAGAGCGTTCTGCACCACGGAGCGGCCGCCGGCACGATGGGCCCGTGCCGGATGCACGAATTCCCGGCTATTTCCGACTGTCGCCCCCGCCGGTGTTCCGATCCGAGGGTGAGAGCTCGGGACGAACAATCGAAGAGCGAGCAGACGGCAGCGGGCATGGTCCCGCTGCCGCACATTTCAGGTGCTGCAGATGGCACCGCTGAAGGAGTGACATGGCACACGGCCTCCATCACATACACATCAAGTCGCAGGACCCGAGGTCGAGCGCCCAGTGGTGGATCGACATGTTCGGAGCGACCCTGCTCCCCGAGATCGAGCTCGGGTCGATGCTGTTCACTCCCGTCGAGTTCGACGGGGTGCGGATCAACATCACGACACCGGCTCCCGGCGAGAATGACTCGATCGATGAACCGCCACGCACCCCCTACTACGGACTGGAGCACCTCGGTATCCTCACCGAAGACCTCGATGCCGATCTGGCACGATTTCGCGAACAGGGGCTGAAGATCTACGAGCGGCGGCCGGGTCCCGGCGGCCTCGAGATCGCCTTCGTCGAGACCCCCGACGGCGTTACGCTCGAACTGCTGCAAGAGCCGCGATGACCGCCGACCGGTGGAGCGGGTAGTGAAGCGGCTGCGAGCATTCGACTACCACGAACCGGTCTCGGTTGGTGAGGCCACCAGAATCCTCGCGGCGGCCCGGGACGGAGCCCGGGTGCTCGCCGGAGGAACCGACCTGATTGTGGACATGAAGACCGGGCGGCTGCGTCCGTCTGTGGTCGTCAATCTCAAGCGTATCCCGGGCCTGACCGGCATCGAGACCGTGGCGGGTGGTACCCGGATCGGTGCCCTGACGAAGGTGACCGCTATCGAAGCGTCCCGACTCATTCAGGACCGTCACCCGGGGCTCGCCCAGGCGGCCTCGATCCTGGCATCTCCTCCGGTCCGAGCCCTGGCAACCATCGGTGGCAACATTGGGAGAGCCTCCCCGGCCTCAGACCTGGGACCGGCCCTCATCGTCCATCAGGCAATCGCCACCATTGAGGGCCGTGACGGAACCAGAGACGAGCTCGTCGAGGACTTGTACGTGGGACCTGGGGCCACGTCGTTGTCTTCCTGCGACATCATCACCTCTCTCTTCCTGCCGAACCCGCCACAGGGATTCGGATCCGCTCACGTCAAGCTCGGTAAGCGCGGCAGTGGGACCGACATCGCGCTCGCCGGGGCGTCGGCCAGCGTTGTGATCGGCGGGCGAGGCGAGATCGTCGATTGCCGGGTTGCTCTGGCTTCGCTGGCGCCGACCCCCCTTCGAGCTACTGCCGCGGAGGCGATGCTCCGCTCCGAGATGCCGACGGAGGCGCTTCTCGCGAAGGCCGCCCGGTCGGCCGGCGAGGAGGCACGACCGATCAGCGACTTGCGAGCGAGTGCGTCATACCGCCGGACGCTTGCGGAGGTCCTGACGCTCCGCGCACTACACGGCGCCGTACGTTCGGCCGGGGTGGAGGTGGCCGCATGATCAGCGTCGACTTCATAGTGAACGGCGAGCAGCATCAGGTCGATGTGGACCCCCGAATCACCCTTCTGGAGGTTCTTCGCGAGAATCTGCTGCTCACCGGCACAAAGGAGGGATGCGGCATCGGCGAGTGCGG
>JAUVNV010000215.1 GCA_030599515.1 Acidimicrobiia bacterium | reverse complement strand
CCGGTGTCTGGGGATCAGACAGCACATCGCGGATCGCAGTGCTCGCCACCCCCGGCACCCGAACGGATGCCGGGGAGGAGAGAGTCCCAACCGCACTCCGGGCGGTCACGTTCTGCTATCCGAGATCGACGATCGCGGCAACCGGTCCACCGCCACTCGGGCCCTGGTGAATCGCTGCAACGGAGACGAACACCGCGGCATCGTCGACGGCGTTGGCGACGACGCCGCCGACCGCAGCCTTGATGTGCCGATGGTGATGCACGTCGGAGTCGTCCAAGGCAACCTGGCGGCGACCCCGGAGGCGTGACGTCGGATCTGCTTCGCACTTGACGAAGACGTTGACGACCTTGCCGTCCAGATCGTCGGAGTTGGCACGCTCGGGGAGATCGAGTCCGGCAGAACGGATCGCCCGGTAGACGCCTTCCCGGTCGAGGGCGTCGTTCATCACGTCGTGGCCGATGCGGTAGCGGCCGCCTGCGCCGCGAGCGTTGCCGACGACGATGGTCTGCGCCTGGTCGAGTTCGACACCCGATGAGCAGGATGCAACCGAGGAGTACAAGCTGAGATCATGCCCGATCTGCTCGGCCGTGGGCATCTCGATCTCGCCAAGGGCAACGGCGATGCCGAGTCCGGAGGTGCCGTTCGAGACGTTCATCGACTCGAGTGGATCCTCGGTGTACACGGTGTGGCCGCGTGCCTTGGCATCGTTGATGGTGTCCATGACGAGCAGAGGCGTCTTGGTCTGCACGTAGTGAACGTCGGCCGGGTCTTCGATTCCGGCTGCCTTCATCGCACGGAGCACACCATCGGCGACCTTCGCGACCATGGCGGGTCGGCCGATGTCCTCGGGGAGGATGACGTCGCTCATCGCATAACCGACGGCGAGACGAGGTTCATCGGACGCCGGACCATCGTCCTCGACGTTGGCGAAGATGGTGGCGTGGGGGCACAAGATGCCGTCCGTGCCGCCGGACCAGACCATCGGGATCGCATCAACCTCTTCGACGGGCCTCGTGCCCTTCTCCATCAGCACCTTGCGGAAGGCCTGATCGGCAATGATCCTGGTGAAGTCGTTGACGCCACCATTTCCTTCGGTCTTGCCGACAACGGCGATGACGCCGTCGGCGTCGAACACGCCTTCATCGATCAGGGATGCCAGACCAGATGCATCACCGACACTCTCGAGCACGACCTTGCGTACTTCAACGGCCATTACTACGCCTCCTGTCCGAATGAACCTGACAGTACCCGAATCGAGGGACGTTGCCATTAGGGTATGTTGCCGTGACTTCGCACGATCCATTGTCATATTCTCACAAAGGCGAGGTCCTCACTCTCCGACAGGTCCTGGCGACTCCCAGCTTCCGGGATACCGAGGTACTGGCCGGTTCTGCCGGACTCGACCGGATCGTCTCATCGATCAACGTCATGGAGAACCCGGACATCATCCCGTGGGTCAAGAACCGGGAGTTGTTGATCACGGTGGGCTACTCACTCGCCGGCCGGGGGAAGGATCTGGCGGCGTTGATCGAGGATCTGGCCGGCCAGGACCTCGCGGGGTTCGGAGTCAAGCTCGGCCCCTACGTCACAGAAGTCAACGCTGATGCGCTCGACGCTGCGAATCGACGTGACTTCCCGATTCTCTCGCTCCCACCGGCCGTGTCGTTCGACGACCTGATCGCGGACGTCTACCGGGCTCGCGGCTCTCTTCTCCTGGGCGGGCTCCACCGGCGGAGCGACCGGGAGCATGAGCTGATGACCGTTGCACTCGCAGGCGGTGGCCCCGACGAAGTGGCAGCGCGACTCGCCCAGCTCGTGAGTTGCGAGGTTCTCATCCTGGGCCCGGGCAACGATGTGCTCTATCACCACACGGTTGGCGAGGCGACTCCCGAGGAGGGGCAGGATCCGCGAACGAGTTCTCGTTTCGAGGAAGCGGCCGCCGCACCGATCGTCTTCGGATCAACGTACGTGGGTCAGCTCTATGTACTTCCGAATGAGGACTCATTCGGGGAGTTCTCCCCCGGTCTTGTCCCGGCTTGCGCTCAGATCATGGCGCTGGCTGCTTCGAGAGAGATCGCAGTGGCCTCTGTGGATCGTCAGTTCCGGTCTGAGCTCCTGGAGCAGGTACTCCAGGACCGCCTGGATCGTCGTGAGGTCGATCGCCGCTGCCAGGCCCTCGAGTGGACCATCGAGTTTCCGGCTGCCGTGGCGAGTCTCTCGCCGGCGGAACTCGATGCGACCCCGCATCTCGAGAGAATGAGGGATGCGTTGGGTTGGTCGCTCCGGGCCCGGGGCCTCCACGCCCCCCACGCGATCATCAGCGGGAGTGTCGTTGCCATCGTTGGAAGCGGTGACTCGCCCGAGGCCGACCCGCAGACGACGGCAGCAGAGGCCACAGCCGAGGCCATTTCTCGATCCGTGACAGGAACCTGGTCCGCCGGCATCTCGGGCCACGTCGATAGCCCGGCGGAGCTTCTGAGAGGGTGGGACCAAGCCCGGACGGCAACCAGGGTGACGCGGGCGATCAAGGGTGTCGGAGCCGTCGGCAGGTTCACCGATCTCGGCGTCTTCCGCCTCCTCTCTGAAGTCGACCCGAGCCTGTTGAGAGACTTCGCGAGTGAGGCTCTGGGCGAACTGTACGAGCCTTCTGCAGGCCGGGCCGAGCTCAGACGGACGCTCGCCGTCCTGCTGGACACGAACCTGAACGTGGCCAAGACAGCCAGGGAGCTGCACTACCACTACAACTCGGTCCGCTACAGAGTTGCTCAACTCGAGACGCTTCTCGGGCCGTTCCTCACCGACCCCACACGCCGGCTCGAACTGCACGTAGCGCTGCTGATCAGCGACATGGTCCCTGACGGTGACGGTCTGTAGGTCGGTTGTCGATTGTCGGTACTCGGTACTCGGTACGACCGTCCTCCGGGACGGTCAGAGCAGCACCGGTTCGGGGAGCGTCGAAACCTTCGGGCCGTCTTCAGTGAGCAGAACCGTGTGCTCGAAGTGCGCCGACACGGCGCCGTCGGCCGTCACGACCGTCCAGCCATCGTCGAGAACCGCCGTCTCCGCGGTGCCCAGGTTGAACATCGGTTCGATCGCGAGCGCCATCCCCGTCCTGAGCCTCAGGCCTTTTCCCGGAGTGCCGTAGTTCGGGACGTTCGGCGCCTCGTGCATTTGCCGGCCGATTCCGTGGCCGATGTACTCACGCACCACTCCGTACCCAAACGGCTCAGCGGTCGCCTCGATGGCATGCCCGATATCGCCCAGTCGGTTCCCATGCCGGAACTGCCGCATCCCGTTCCACAACGCCTCTTCGGTGACCTCGAGAAGGCGCCGCACTTCGGCGGGCACGTCGCCGATCGCCATCGTGAACGCCGCATCACCGTGCCATCCCTCGTAGATCGCGCCGGCGTCGATCGAGATGATGTCCCCATTGCGAAGGGTATAGCCGTCCGGAATGCCGTGGACGATCGCCGAGTTCGGCGAGGTACAGATCGTCGCCGGGAAGCCGTGGTAGCCCAGGAACGAAGGCCGGCACCCGCGCGCCCGAGCGACCTCGGCTGCGACCGCGTCGAGGTCCCGCGTCGTCACGCCGGGGGCTGCGAACTCTCGAACCGCCTGATGCATCGCAGCGACGCACTGCCCGGCGATCTCCATCTTGGCGAAGTCCTCCGCCCTCTTCTTCGTGGTGACCTTCGCCCCGACCATCACTCCGCCAGTTCTCGGACGACCCGGCAGAAGATGTCATCGATCGAACCTACACCGTCGACTCGCCGAACACGGTCACCGTAGTAGGCGATGAGCGGCTCGGTCTCCCTCCGGAACACCTCGAGCCGGCGCCGGATCGTCGCCTCGTTGTCGTCGGTCCGTCCCTCGAGATCGGCGCGCCGAAGCAGCCTCTCGACAATCTGAGCTTCATCCACATGGAGCACGATCGTTGTCTCAATCGCGTCGGAACCCATCGCGTTGGAGAACGCCCGCGCCTGGTCGACATTGCGGGGGAACCCGTCGAGGACGTACCCGCACACTGCGTCGTCGCGAGCAAGCCGTTCCTCGACCATCGCAACCACGAGGTCGTCGGGCACGAGATCTCCGACCTTCATGTACTCCGAAGCCTTCTTCCCGAGTTCGCTCTCCGAGGCGACCGCCTCGCGTAGCATGTCGCCGGTCGAGATGTGCGGGACACCGAGTGCTTCGTTGAGCAGCTTGGCCTGCGTTCCCTTGCCGCCTCCCGGCGGCCCAAGAAACAAGATGCGTCGACCCATGAACAGCTCCTGATTGCGTGCGGGCGTAGGTTACCGGTCGCTCGAGAGCCCACAGCCGACAGCGGACAGGAGACAGGAGACAGGAGACAGCGAAGCCTCGTACTGACTACCGACTACCGACTACTGGTTTCCTCAGCTCCTAGCTGAGGAATCCTTCATAGTTCCGCATCATCAGCTGGGATTCGACCT
>JAUVNV010000242.1 GCA_030599515.1 Acidimicrobiia bacterium | reverse complement strand
TCGCCGTGGGTCAGGAGGTGGCGTTGTCGGGGAAGGTCGAGACCTACAGGGGAAGTCTTCAGATGAAGTCTCCCGATCTCGACCGACTCTCCGGTGATGATGCCCTCGTGAACGGCCGGGTCCTGCCGATCTATCCGAAGGCCGGAGGCATGAAGCCTCGGGACTTCCTGAAGTCGATGGAGAACGCCCTGCGCCGATCGCGGCCGATCACAGAGATCATCCCCGATGAGATACTGAATCGGCTGGGCCTCGTGGGGCGCGACGAGGCGTTCGCCAACATTCACTTACCTGAAGACCTCGACGAGGTCGACCCCGCCCGCCAACGGCTCATCTTCGACGAGTTCCTCCGTATCCAGATGGCCCTCAAGACACGGGCCTACGACGACTTCGAATCGCAGAAGGGCGTGTCCAACTCGGTGAAAGGAGAGCTGGACCGCCGGTTCAGACATGCACTTCCGTTCCGACTCACGACAGATCAGAACAAGGCGATCAAGAAGATTCTCGAAGACATGGAGAGCCCCAAGCCGATGCACCGACTCCTGCAGGGTGAGGTCGGCTCCGGAAAGACCATCGTGGTGGTCATCGCTCTGCTCACGTCCGTGGAGAGCGGTCACCAGGGAGCCGTCATGGCACCGACCGAGGTACTCGCAACCCAGCACTATCTCGGAACGGAACTTGCACTCGAAGATGCCGGTCTCGCCCCCCCGATCCTGGACATCGGCGAGAGCGGTACATCCTCGCTCTTCGACACCGAGCCGTTGGAAACGCGCGGGGTTCGGATCGGGCTCTTCACGGGCAGCAAGGTGACGACGAATTTCGTCCACGGCGACATCTCGAGGAGCGAGGGACTCGAATGGCTCCAGGACGGGACCATCGACATAGCGTTCGGCACACAGGCGTTGATCCAGTCTGATGTCGCCTTCCACTCGCTCGGTATCGCCGTGGTCGACGAGCAGCACCGGTTCGGCGTCGAGCAGCGGGTCGTGCTTCGCGACAAGAACGATGGCGAAGGCGTCCCCGATCTTCTCTTGATGACGGCGACGCCGATCCCGCGGACCCTCGCGATGGCGGCGTACGGCGATCTGGAGGTCTCGACGATCGTAGAGATGCCGCTCGGTCGCACCGATGTCGCGACGGAAACCGTCCCGGAATCGGCCGACTCCGAGATCGATCAGCGGATCACCGCGACGGTGGCTGAGGGGAGGCAGGTGTTCGTTGTCTGCCCCCTGGTCGACGACTCCGACAAGATCGACGCGAGATCCGCGACCGCCGAGTTCGCCAGGTTGAAGGCGGCACTCCCTGGTGTTCGGTGCGAACTCCTCCATGGTCAGATGCGGTCTGATGAGAAGGCGATGGTGATGCACCGGGTCAGAGCAAGGGACGTCGACGTCTTGGTGTCGACCACCGTGGTCGAGGTCGGAATCGACGTACCGAATGCCACGCTCATGGTCATCAGGAACGCGGACCGGTTCGGGTTGAGTCAACTCCACCAGCTCCGCGGCCGCGTCGGGAGGGGGGAGCACGCCGGTTCCTGTCTCCTGGCAGCCGATCCCGCGACCCCAGACGGCGAGCGGCGGATCGAAGCGATGATCGAATCCAACGACGGCTTCTATCTCGCGGAGATCGATCTCGCGATCCGAGGCCAGGGAACCGTGTTCGGTGGCACCCAGTCCGGCGCTACCGACCTCCGTCTCGGTGACATCCTGCGCGACCGCGATCTCCTTGCCGCAGCGAACGCGGTCGCCCAGGAAGCCGTGGACACAGATCCGAACAGTCCGTTCGTTGAGGACGTGATGCACGAAGCAGCGATGCTGTTTGGCGAGTCGGCAGAATGGCTCACGAGGAGTTGAGATGAGGATCATCGCGGGAGAAGCAAAGGGGCGCCGCCTGCACACCCCTCGTTCGGGCACGCGTCCGTTCACCGGTCGGGCGAAGGAGGCCGTGTTCTCGTCTCTGCACGATCTCATCGGCGGTGCCGCAGTGCTCGACCTCTTCGCCGGGACCGGGTCGCTGGGTCTCGAAGCCCTCAGTCGAGGTGCCGACTCTGCCGTCTTCGTGGAGCAAGATCGCGATGCCTTACTGACGCTTGCGGCCAACGTCGACGCTGTGGGTCTCGGCGGCAACATCGTGCGACGCGACGTTGCAGCGTTTCTGCACCGTGACGGCGGCAGCTACGACCTCGTCTTCGTCGACCCACCGTACGCCTTCGAGAATCGGGAAGTCGAACGGATTCTGAATCTGGTTGCGAACCGCATCGCCGACCACGGAACGGTCATACTCCATCGGCGATTTGGGGGAACGGCACCCGAATCGGATAGTCTGCAGTGCACCGACCGGCGACGGTACGGTGACAGCGAGATCTGGATCTTCGAAAAGGAGCAATCGTGACGGTGGCGCTCGTCCCGGGCAGTTTCGACCCGCCAACAAACGGACATCTCGATGTCATCGAGCGATGTGCCGGCATCTTCGATGAAGTGGTGGTTGGGATCATCAAGAACCCCGCGAAGGTATACCTCTTCGATGAAGCCGAGCGGACCGAGATGCTGACCGATCTCTGCTCCGAATGGAAGTCCGTCCGAATCGGCTCGTTTGGTGGACTCCTCGTCGACTACGCGAAGCAGGTCGAGGCCGACGTCGTCGTCAAAGGGCTGAGGGCGATCACCGACTTCGACTACGAGTTCCAGATGTCTCAGATGAACCGCCACCTGTCCGGGATCGTCACGCTGTTCGTGGCGACGAAGCCCGAGTATGGCTACCTGTCGTCTTCGCTGGTCAAGGAGGTTTACCGTCTCGGCGGAGCGGTCGATGCACTCGTGCCGGCGAGTGTTGCCGCCGCATTGAAGGAGCGTTACGCATGACCATGGAACACCCCGACCATCCCCAGCCGCCGCCGCCCGTCCCCGGCCGGCTTCTCGACTCGATCGAGAATCTCATGATCGAGATCGAGAACGCACGTCAGGTTCCGTTGTCGAACAGCGTGATGATCAACCAGGATGAGACGCTGGACGAACTCGCCGGGATACAGAGTGCTCTGCCGGAGGAACTGCGTGCGGCTCGCTGGATGGTGCGCGAACGCGAGGCCTACATCGCCCGGACGAACGAGAAGGCCCGCGAGGTGCTCGCCGATGCCAAGCAACGGTCCGAGCACATGGTCTCCGAGTCCTACATCGTCCAGGAGGCGGTGGAGGAGGCGAACACCCTCGTCCGTAACGCGGAGACCGAGGCCAGGAGGATCCGTCTCGAATCGGAAGACTTCGCCGAGCGGCACCTCGCCGAGGCGGAACAGGTACTTGCCGAACTGCTCCGGTACGTGCGAGAAGCCAGGGCCGAACTCCATCAGACGCTGCCGGCGCAGCCGGAACCACCGGTTTCTCAGTAGTCGGTACTCGGTACTCGGTAGTCGGTAGTCGGTAGGAAGAAGAAGAGCTCCGTGAATCCCGGCAACCGTCTTGTTCAAACGACGGAATACCGAATACCGAATACCCTTTTCCCATGAATCGCTCGCTTTTTCTCGTCGACGTCTCTGACCTCCTGGGTCGGGACGTTCCTGCTCGCCCTGTCGTGATCGACGTTGTTGTGGACTGGGCGCTTGAAATGAGTCGAATCCTGGCTGAACCGGCC